>DAIODV010000501.1:0-1549 GCA_036746615.1 Mycobacterium sp. | reverse complement strand
GCGGCGCGGGACGATCGAGAACATTTCGGATGTCGCCCCCGCCGACGTATTGCTGGCACTGGCCGATGAACGGGACAGCACAGGGCTTTTCGCGGTCCAGATGCCGACGGAAAGCGTCGAGGTTACGCCGCACAGCGGAATAGACCAGACCCGCAAGCAATTTCGCGTTGTACTCAACGACACCCCAGCGCAACGTCTCGGCGCCGCGTCGCCGGATACGCTTGAGGCTCTCGTCGACGACGTCGTCGTCGCCTGGGCCGCCGATGCGCTAGGCGGGGCGCGCGCAGTCTTGCACCTGGCCGTCGAATACGCCAAGGTGCGACGGCAATTCGGCCAACCGATCGGCGCGTTCCAAGCGGTCCAGCACCTCTGCGTCGATATGTACGAAACAGTTGAGCTCGCACGCAGTGGCGTCATCCACGCGCTGTGGGCTGCCGACGCCGCCGATCGCCAAGAGCGTCATTTGGCTGCGATGCGAACCAAAGCCTTCGCCGGCCAGCTGGCCAGCGTCGCCGACAGCGCCATCCAAGTATTCGGCGGTATCGGCTACACCTGGGAGCACGACGCCCACCTGTATCTCAAGCGCCTGCTGAGCTGGAGCGCATTCCTCGGCGGACCCGATCGCTATCTCGTCGAAGTCGGCGCTCAATTCGCCGAATCAGTCCTGCGCTGAGTTTGGGGAGGAGCAGCCATGATCGACTTCACCGGCCAAGCAGTGATTGTCACTGGCGCCGGCCGCGGCCTCGGCCGCCTGTATGCGCTCGACCTGGCGCACCGCGGCGCCGCGGTAGTGGTCAACGACCTCGGCGGCTCCATGCATGGCGATGGTGCGGACACCAGCGTCGCTGACAGCGTCGTCGAAGAGATCGAGCGGGCAGGTGGTGTTGCCGTGGCATCACATGAATCCGTGGACAACCCCGAGGGTGGAGAAGCGATCGTCCGCACGGCCATCGACCGATTCGGTCGTCTCGATGCAGTAGTGAGCAACGCTGGCATTTTCAACAGCGCGCCGTTCGAGGACCTGTCCCAGTCCGACTGGCGGCGGATGCTCAGCGTGCACCTCGACGGCGGGTTCAATTTGAGTCAACCGGCATACCGGGAAATGAAGGCGGCCGGCTACGGGCGGTTGGTGTTCATCTCCTCCTCCGGCGGCATGTTCGGCCAGCCGCTGGAAGCCCACTACGCCGCCGCCAAGGCGGGCCTGGTTGGACTGGCCAACGTCATCGCCATCGAAGGCGCGCAGCATGGGATCATCGCCAATACCGTTCTACCATTTGGCTTTCGCGGATGGTGACCGAAACCGTGGGCGATCCGAAAGCGCTTGAGGAAACCGGATTTCTCAAAGTGATCCAGCCGGAACTGGTCGTGCCGATCGTGACGTTCCTGGCCAGCAGGGCCTGCGAGTTCACCCATCACAACTATTCGGCTTGCGCAGGGCGCTTTTCGCGCGTCTTCGTGGGCCTCGGCGAGGGCTGGCTCGCCGAACCGGGCAGCAGTCCGACCGCCGACGACATCGCGGCGCACCTCTCCGAGGTGTCGGCCACCGATC
>DAIODV010000500.1:0-1799 GCA_036746615.1 Mycobacterium sp. | reverse complement strand
CCGGCGGCGGGTCGACCGGTTGGACGCTGCTGACCGTGACGTCGGCGATCATCTTCCCGGTGTCCACCCGCAACGTGTCGCCGAGGTGGCCAATCGGGGCGTCGCCGGCCGAGGCCCGCGGAATCCCGAGCAGAGTGGCGGCGGCGAAGACAGTGACCAACACGACGAGGCAGCGGCGCATCACCCTCGCATGATGGCACACCGGTCAGTCCTTTTGCTGGGCCACCAGAGATTCCAGCACCGCGATCAGATCGGTTTCGACGCGGTCCTTGTCGATACCTGTCCGGTGCAGGGGACCGCTGCCGTCTTCGAGTTCGAGTAGTGCGAGCAGCAGATGCTCGGTGCCAATGTAGTTGTGGCCCAAGCGAAGTGCTTCGCGGAATGTCAGCTCGAGTGCTTTGCGGGCTGGACCGCTGAACGGAATCAGCTGCGGTGGATCGGCTGAGTTTTCAGCGGCCGGTGGCAGTGTGATCGCTGCACGAACAGCTTCGGGATCGATCTGCTGGGCGGCCAGCAGCTTGGTGGCCAGCGCGTCGGCGTCGCTGAGCAGGCCCAGTAACAGGTGGTCGGGGGTGATCTCACCGTTGTGCGCCTCGTGTGCGGCGTTTTGAGCGGCGACGACGACGTTGCGGGCCCGCGGCGTGAAGCGTCCGAACCCTTGGTCGGGGTCGAGCGAGGGGGCCTCGGCTCGCAGCACGAACCGCTTCTGTGCGGCTTGCTTGGTGACGCCCATGCTCTTGCCGATGTCAGTCCAGGACGCTCCTGACCGGCGAGCTTGATCGACGAAGTGGCCGATCAGGTGGTCAGCGACCTCGCCGAGGTGTTCGGCCGCCAAGACCGCGTCGGTGAGCTGGTCGAGCACGTCGGGATGCACCTTTTTGATGGCGTTGATCAGCTCGTCGAGGCGGATGGGAGGGGTGATCGGGGTGGGACCGGAGGCGGAGTCTGTCATGGCGTCAACGTTAGGTTGACGGTGCGGATTCGTCAACTATCGGTTGACGATGAATTTTTGTGAGCGGCGCTCACTTAGCCTTTGGAGTAGCCCCGGCGCACGGTCCGGTCCAAGATGCCCAAGGTCGCCCGCAACGCGAGTTCGGAAATCACCGGAAAGAGGTTGGCTTCACGCCACTTCTCGTCGATCTGCGACCAGTCGTAGAACGATGTGACGAGCGTGCCTTCGCCTTGCTGATCCGGTTCCAGCCGGTAGCCATAGACGTGGCCGATTTGCGGCCGGATCTTGCCGAGCACCGTCCACGCGATCAGCTGGTCTTGTTCGAATTCGCGGATGGTGACGGTGACGTCGTACTTGCCAAGGTCCGGAAAGTCATTCAGCGCTTCACGGTCCATGTGCACGACGAAGCTGTCCCCGGCGGCGGCGACGGACGCGCCTTCGGCGTCCTGCAACATGCCCGACGAGTCGATGGCAACGTGACCCTGCGGGTCACAGAGGACGGCGAAGATGTCGGCGGGCGGTGCGGCGATCGTGCGCTGGACTTCGATTCGTTCGGCCATTTGTCCGATCTTGGCAGGATGGTCGATTCGACGGGTCACTTCGGTCATCGCGACAACGGAGTCAAGGTGCGCGACGATGTACCGATGACGTTTCGGCTGGTGATCGCGGTGGCGGCCGCGACTCTGGCGTTTGCCCCGATCGCGGCGAGTCTGGCTGCGGCCGACCCCGGCTTGGACGCGAGTTTTCTCGATGCGCTCGGCAAGGTTGGCCAAGAAGGAGTAAGACTCTCCGTAGAGGTAATCTCCCAGGCGGTTTGATTGGCTGTACAGTTTGGCGCACAGGGACC
>DAIODV010000499.1:0-1802 GCA_036746615.1 Mycobacterium sp. | reverse complement strand
TCGTGCTGATCGACCGCAACTGCCACAAGTCGCACCACTACGGGCTGGTGCTGGCCGGCGCCTACCCGCTGTATTTGGACGCCTACGAGCTGCAGCCGTTCGCGATCTACGGAGCGGTACCGCTGCGCACGATCAAAAAGGCGCTGCTTGATTTGGAAGCCGCCGGCCAGCTGGACCGCGTGCGGATGCTGCTGCTGACGAACTGCACGTTCGACGGCGTGGTCTACAACCCACGGCGGGTGATGGAAGAGGTGCTGGCGATCAAGCCGGACATCTGCTTCCTATGGGACGAGGCCTGGTACGCGTTCGCCACCGCGGTGCCGTGGGCGCGGCAGCGCACGGCGATGATCGCCGCCGAACAACTTGAATCGATGTTGTCGTCGCCGACGTATGCGCGGGAGTACCAAACGTGGCGTGCGGAGATGGAAGGTGAGGCGCGCGCGGAGTGGCTGGAGCGACGGCTGCTGCCCGATCCCAGCCGGGCACGCGTGCGGGTGTACGCCACGCACTCCACGCACAAGTCGCTGTCGGCGCTGCGGCAGGCGTCGATGGTTCATATCCGCGACCAGGATTTCAAGGCGCTCACCCGGGATGCCTTCGGCGAGGCGTTTTTGACCCACACCTCGACGTCGCCGAACCAGCAGCTGTTGGCGTCGCTCGATTTGGCGCGCCGCCAAGTGGATATCGAAGGCTTCCAGCTCGTCCGAAGTGTCTACGACATGGCGCTGGTCTTCCGGCACCGGGTTCGCAAGGACCGGTTGATCAGCAAGTGGTTTCGCATTCTCGACGAGTCCGACCTAGTGCCCGACGAGTTCCGGCTGTCGGCGGTCAGTTCCTACCGGCAGGTGCGGCAAGGCGCACTGGCCGAGTGGAATGAGGCTTGGCGCTCAGATCAATTCGTGCTCGACCCGACGCGGGTCACCCTGTACTTGGGTCAGACCGGCATGAACGGATACGACTTCCGCGAGAAGATCCTGATGGACCGGTTCGGCATCCAGATCAACAAGACCTCGATCAACAGCGTGCTGTTGATCTTCACCATCGGTGTCACCTGGTCGAGCGTGCACTACCTGCTCGACGTGTTGCGCCGAGTCGCCACCGACTTCGATCGCAGCGAATGCGCGGCCAGCCGAGACGATCGGGCTTTGCACCAACGTCGCGTGGAAGAGATCACCGAGGATCTGCCGCCATTGCCGGACTTCAGCGAGTTCGATGCCGCGTTCCGGCCAGGCGGCGCAAGCACATTCGGAGACATGCGCTCAGCGTTCTACGCTGGATACGAGGAATCCGACCGCGAGCACGTCTTGATTGGAGAAGCCGGACGACGGCTTGCAGAAGGCAAGGTGTTGGTGTCGACCACCTTTGTGGTGCCCTATCCGCCCGGCTTCCCGGTTCTGGTTCCAGGCCAGGTCGTCTCCAAAGAAATCGTGTATTTCCTGGCCCAACTCGACGTCAAGGAAATCCACGGCTACAACCCCGAGCTCGGGTTGTCGGTGTTCACCGAGGCTGCGCTGAAACGCATTGCCGCAGCCCGACATCCCGAGGTAGCAGCTGGCTAGGCCAGCGCGACATTTAAACGCCTGCGACGACACGCCGGGCGGATTCGCAATGGCCTAAGTTTCGGTGCGCAGACAAACGCCGCTTTTTGCTCAGGGGGATCGGAAACCGGGTGCTCGCCGGCAGGTGGCGCAATAACCGGTGCGCCGCGGGTTTGGCCTGGTAGCCGCGGGGTCGGCAGCGGCGCAATGTGCGGCGTTGCGGCGTGCGCGCAGTCGGCTGGCCAGGGGAGACGCGCGAGGAGT
>DAIODV010000498.1:802-1833 GCA_036746615.1 Mycobacterium sp. | reverse complement strand
GCGGTGGTGGCCTTGGGGCAGTGGTTGGCCAGCCCCGAGCATCCCTCGCTGATGACCCGGCAGCATTGGTTGATCGACAATTTGTTTGAACTGCTGCCGAACACCGCCCACGTCGCCGTCGATCCCGGCTGGTTCGCGGACAATTACCTGAACCTGCTCCCGGTTGCAGCGCAGCTAGGCGTGTTGCCGGTGCCGACCGGCGGAGGCCGCAATGCCCCGCCGTCCAACGAAGACATCGCCCGCGTCGCCGTGGGTGCGTTGCTTGACCCACACCGCCACGACGGACGGGCCTACCGCCCGACCGGGCCGACGCTGCTATCCGGAGCCGAGATCGCCGAGGCGATCGGTGAGGCGTTGGGCCGGGGCGTCCGCCACATCGATATCCCGCCGTGGATGTTCATGAAAGCTCTGCGTGTGTACGAAAAACGACTCGGTTTCGACCAGTATCTGCAATCCGGTTTGCGCCACTACATGGCGGAGACCCCGCTGGGAACCTGGGAGGTGGGCGGGCCGACGACCCATGTACGTGATGTCGCCGGTGTCGAACCCGAAGACTTTCTGACCATCGCGCGGCGCTACGTCGGATGCACCGAAACACGGCGCACCGCAGGAGGATTCATTCGTGAACTCTGGAACATGATGCTGATCGGCGTGACGCCGATGCACCGGCTGGACAAGTTCGAACGAATCCAGCAGCATCCCCAGCCCGCCTATCCGCAGTTATCAGCACAATCCACGATCTGGCGGCACGAACACGCACCGGTCGATCCATCCGATAGTCGGTATGGGGTAATCCAGCCCTACCCCGCATCGCTATCGCGGCAGATCGGGTAATGCCACTGTCCGTGGCCTATGTCATCGTCGCTCATGGGCGGCGATAAAGTGAGTCGCTGCACGGCGATAGAACTTGAGGCCTCCCATGAGCGACTTGACGACGCGGTTTGCCGAAATCGTCGGCGACCACAACCTGCTGACCGGCGACGCGATCCCCGACGACTATTTCCATGACGAGGTGTTGACGACGGCGCCGC
>DAIODV010000498.1:0-792 GCA_036746615.1 Mycobacterium sp. | reverse complement strand
GCATACGTCGCTAAACCCGCATCCGCAGAAGAGGTTTCGCAGCTGCTTCAGGCGGCTTCGGAAAACGGCGTGCCGGTCACAGCGCGCGGCTCCGGGACCGGCTTGTCGGGTGCGGCGACACCGCGGGAGGATGGGCTGGTCATCTCCTTCGAGCGGATGAACGCAGTCCTGGAAGTTGACACGACCAACCAGGTCGCCGTCGTCCAACCAGGGGTGACTCTCACCGAACTGGACGCCGCAACCGCTGGCACGGGGCTGCGCTACATGGTCCACCCGGGCGAGCTGTCCTCCAGCGTCGGCGGCAACGTCGGCACCAACGCCGGCGGGATGCGCGCGGTCAAGTACGGGATCGCTCGCAATAACGTGCTCGGGTTGCAGGCGGTCTTGCCGACCGGCGAGATCATCCGAACCGGCGGCAAGATCGCCAAAGTGTCCACCGGCTACGACCTCACCCAACTCATCGTCGGCTCTGAAGGCACGTTGGCGTTGGCCACCGAGGTGATCGTCAAGCTGCATCCGCGCCTCGACCACAGCGCCACCGTGCTCGCCCCGTTTGCCGACTTCGACCAAGTCATGGCGGCAGTGCCCAAGATCCTGGCCAGCGGCCTGGTGCCCTACATCCTCGAATACATCGACAACATGACGATGGCCGCGCTGGTCCATACCCAGAACCTGGAGCTGGGTATTCCGGACAACGTCCGCGATAGCTGTCAGGCCTATCTCGTTGTGGCACTTGAGAACCGCACCACCGACCGACTCGACGAGGATATCGAGAAGGCCGGCGAGCTGCTC
>DAIODV010000497.1:0-1837 GCA_036746615.1 Mycobacterium sp. | reverse complement strand
GGTTGCATCGCCGATTCGACATCGATCGAATCCTGCAGCACATCGAAGCCGACCGAATCACCGTCGAAATGGCCGTCGCCCCAATCGCTTTGGCCATCGCGTCGCACCAGCGGCTTGAATCCTACGACCTGTCGTCACTGCGGTTCATCATGTGGGGCGCGACCCCGGTCAGCGAGAGCGTCGCGCAAACCGTCACCCGACGCACGGGAGTCGGCTGGGTTCCCGCCTACGGCACCACCGAATTGCCGGTCATTGCGTGCAATCCGCTCGACGGCGCTCGCCTCGACTCGGTCGGGCGACCGGTGCCCGGCGTGCAGGTACGGATCGCGTCATTACAGACGGGCGAGCCGGTCGGTCCCGGAGAGGTCGGCGAGATCCAGGCCCGGTCGGAGTCGCTGATGGCGGGCTATCTGCCCTGCGAGGCGACGCCAGATGTGTTGTGCGACGGCTGGTATCGCACCGGCGACGTCGGATATCTGGACACCGGTGGCTGGCTGCGGATCACCGACCGTTCCAAAGAGATGATCAAGGTCCGCGGTTTTCAGGTTGCGCCTGCCGAGATCGAGGCCGTGTTGCACGCTCATCCCGCTGTCGAGGACTGCGCGGTGTTCGGAATTCCCGACGGCGTCGACGGCGAATCGGTGATCGCCGCGGTCGCAACGCGGGAACCGGTCGACGCGGCCGAACTCACCGCGCGGGTAGGGGAGCGGCTGGCGTCGTATAAACGTGTGAGCCGTGTGGTGTTCGTGCCCGAAATACCTCGGCTGCCCTCCGGAAAGGTGCTACGCCGAGTGCTGAAGGAGCGCTATGGATGTACGTCTGACAGCTGAACAACAACAACTGCGCGACGCCGCGGCCAAGCTGGCCGACGACCTCGGCCCTGGGTCGGTGCAGGATCTCGCCGACGGCGAGCGAATTGCACGGCTGGACAAGCAAATCCAGACGACGGGCTGGCGGTCGCTACGTTCCGACGGCGCCTCCGGGGTGGAGGTGGCCATCGTCGCCGAAGAGTTCGGCCGCGGATTGGTCGACGCACCATTTCTCGGGCCGGTGCTGGCCGACGACTTGGCGCGACACGTCGGCCACGACGGCTCGGGATCAACCATCGCCGTGGGCGGTCACGGTATCGACGCGCGCGGCTATCAGCGGGCGTTGACGTTGGACGGTACGACGGTGCTCGCCGCCGATTTGGGGGCTGCCGGCGAGGCAGTGGACTTGACCAGAGCCGCCGCCGATGTCGCCGGAACAACAAGCGCCGTCGGCGAACTCGAGCCCGACGTCGCCGGACGCTGGTTGGCGCTGGCCTTGGCCACGACCTCGGCCGACCTGGTCGGAACGGCGCGGGGCGCCCACACCCTGGCATGCGACTACGCGAAAATCCGTGAGCAATACGGTAATTCGATCGGCTCGTATCAAGCGATCGCGCATTTGCTCGCCGAAAGCCTGGCCCTCATCGAGGGCTCGATCAGCGTGCTGCGGCATGCCGCCTGGGCGGTGGACGAGTTGGCGCCGGCCGAGGCGATTCGGGCGACTCGGGTCGCGAAGGTCTACTGCGCACGCGCCGCGCGAACCGTGTGCGAGACCGCCATCCAGGTGCACGGCGGCATTGGGAATACCTGGGAATGCTTGGCGCACGTCTATTTGCGGCGTGCGCTGACGTCAACTGAACTGTGGCCCGTCAAGCTGGAGGAGATCGACGTTGGACTTCCGTGATTCGGCCGACGAAGCCGCATTCCGCGATCGCCTGCGCTCGTGGCTTGCGGTGCACGCCAAGGAGTTTCCAAGCTCAGGCGACGAGTACTGGGCTCGGCAAGGCGAATGGCATCGGGCCCTGTAT
>DAIODV010000496.1:0-1842 GCA_036746615.1 Mycobacterium sp. | reverse complement strand
CGCCCTCCGGTGATATGCCGGCACGAATGGCAGGACAGTGTGTAGATCCACAGCATGATCACATTGCCAACCATGATCACGTTGCCCAGGCCGAAGCCGAATCCACCGGGTCCGTGATCGGAATGGAACGCGATGATCGCGTCGTACGTGTTGATTATCGAGATGATGCCGGCGGCGTAGAAGAAATACCGGTGGCTGTTTTGGATGATTAGCGGGAGCTTGGTCTCGCCGCTGTAGTGCACGCGCGGCTCGGGCACCGCGCATGAAGTGGGCGACTGCCATACCGTGCGGTAGTAGGCGCCGCGGTAGTAATAACACGTCAGCCGGAACAACAGCAGGAACGGCAGCGTCAACGCCGCGAACGGCAGCCACCACACATTCGGCAAGATCTGCGGCCAGAAGTCGCTGGCCCCGCCGCAAGCGTTAGACAGACATGGCGAGTAGAACGGCGTCAGGTAGTGGTATTGCGGGACGAAGAAGTAATTCCGTTGGAATGCGCGCGCGGTCGCGTAGATGACGAATGCGGCGAACCCCAGGTCGATCCTCAGCGGCGACATCCACCACCGGTCGGTGCGTAACGTCCGTTGCTGGATCTGGGCGCGGGTGGGTGAAAAGACACCGGACGCAGAACGGTTCGCTGTGGGTGCGCTCATCTATTGTGTTCCTATTCGCGTGGCCTCGTCGGAGAGTACCTACAGCGAACAGCGAGCGGTATCGCGGGGGGTAGCTCAAGAACGGCCGTAGCCGCCGACACCTTCGTCATCGACATCGCGCCAGAATTCGGCGTCATATTGGGTGTCGGGAATGGCGATTTTCTCTGCCGGTTGATCGAGAGTGTGCCGGGCCAAATCCAGCTCACCGGCGTCGATGTCCAGCAGCTCAACGTCGTTGAGGATTCGTTGGACATCGTTGACCACGCGACGCATCGCCGGAGTATCCCGGTACCGGGAACTCAATGACGTCACGCACCGCCGCAAGCCACCGATGAGCTCGTGCAGTTCGGCGAGTTCAGTAGTGCTGGACAACGGATCTCCCTAGACGTGAAGGTGTCATAGATCACAGTACGGCAACCGATACTATCCAGCACACGCCCGGGCCGTGAGCCAGGTCACGCCCTGCAATGGGGAGGTAGCCAGTCATGCCGGCATCAAGTGCGTTGCCTGATCGGGCGACGGCGTTATTGGCGCTGCATCAGCCGGGCAATCCGGTGATTCTCCCGACGGTGTGGGACGCCTGGTCGGCGCGACTGGCCACCGACGCCGATTTCGCCGCACTGACCGTCGGCAGCCATCCCGTCGCCGACTCGATCGGCAAACCCGACAACGAGGGCATGTCGTTTGACGACCTGCTCGCCCGGGTCGCCCAAATCACCGCCGCGGTCGACGTCCCGGTCTCGGTCGACGTCGAATCCGGTTACGGGCTGGCAGCTTCGCGCCTTATCGACGGGCTCCTAGAGGCAGGCGCGGTGGGTCTGAACATCGAAGACACCGTGCACAGCGAGGGCAAGCGTCTGCGTTCGGCCGACGAGTACGCCGAACTCGTCGGTGCGCTGCGCGCGGCCGCCGACGAGGCGAAGGTCCACCTGGTGATCAACGCCCGCACTGACCTATTCCTGCGCCAGGACGGCGACCAGTCCGACCGTGTTGAGCGTGCGGTGGCGCGGTTGCAGAAGGCCGCCGCCGCGGGAGCCGATGTCCTGTATCCCGTCGGCCGCCATGACCCAGAGACGTTGCGGCGCTTAGCTTCTGAGTTGCCGCTTCCGATCAATGCGATTGCCCTGCCAGATCAGGACGATCCTGCTTCCTTCGGACCGCTGGGCGTCGGGCGGATCAGCTTCGGGCC
>DAIODV010000495.1:0-1909 GCA_036746615.1 Mycobacterium sp. | reverse complement strand
AGCACAGGTCGGCCATGAACGCCTTGAGTTGTGGCCGCTGTTCGTCGGTGATCATCTCGGCGCCCGGTGCATCCCAGTCGATGTCGGCAAGCGCCCATTGGCGATCCTTGATCTTGGCCAGCATCGCTTCCATGTCGATAGTCATGTGCGCGACTCCTCCTGCTTGGTGCTGTCAGCGCGGGGCGACCCGGGATACCAGGCCAATTCCACGGGTGTACGTACCCGGAACCAATCGCTTGATGTTCCAGCCGATTTTGGCTTCGAGCTGCGGCATGCAATACAGCTCGCCGCGATCGTGGGCGTCGAGGCAGACTCGTGCGACTTTTTCCGGTGAAAACCCGGTCCACCGCATGATCCTGTTTGCGAGTTGGCTTGTCTCGTCGGGGATGCGGCCGGCTTCGACGATGTTCGTCTTGACAAAGGTGGGGCACAGCACCGTGACATTGACTGCGCTGCCTGATAATTCGGCCGCCAGGGTCTCCGATAGCGAGAGCACGCCAGCCTTGCTGACGTTGTAGGCGGCCATCCCGGGCGCTGCGCCGAAGGCGGCGGCCGAGGCGACGTTAATGATTCCCCGCGGCAGGTTCGACGGTTCGGCAGACCGCAGGATCGGCGCGAACACGTGGCAGCCGTGAATGGGCCCCCACAGGTTGATGCCCAGCACCCATTGCCAGTCGTCAAGCGGGAGTTCACCGACGGGTGCACCGCCGGAGCCGACGCCGGCGTTGTTGATCACCAGGGTGGGTGCGGTGCCCAGCCACGATTCTGATTGGGAGGCGAGCTCTTTGACGTCGTCGAATCGTGATACATCGCAGGCGATGGCAATGGCCTCACCGCCCTTGTCGGTGATCGTGCCGGCGGTTTTCGCGGCGGCACTTTCGTTGATGTCGCTGCAGACGATCCGACCGCCGCGGTGCGCGAGTTCGGTGGCGAACGCGGCGCCGATCCCACTGCCCGCGCCGGTGACCACCGCAAGCGCGTTGTGGCTCACCTTGGTCGATCTGCGAAACGGCCCGAACATACGATTCAGTCAACAGAAAATGGTGACATTAGTCAATGGCAAGGTTGCTAATCTTCGTCCGCTACTGGCAGTCCGCGGATCGCTGTTGTAACGCGGCATGCAGGATTGAGTTCGCGGTCAGGAATGCCGGTTTGCGCTGGTCGACGGGGTCGATGGGCAGGTCGGCGGCGCGGCGTAGCACCATCAGCGCCAGCGCGCTTTCGGTTGCATACGGGATGATCAACAGGTTGGCGCGTGCAACTCCGCCGTTGAGAGTCATCACGTGCTGGCGTTTGTGTTCCCACCCGGGCCAGTTGAAGTCGGGAGGTCGTTGCAACGGCGGCCAATTGACGTTGATCGACGTGATCTCGCCAAGCAGGGGGACCAATGTGGCAATCAGACCGGGCAGTTCGTTCGTGATGCGATCCGCGCGCGGCCACCACGCACCGTCGATGTCACGGCCCAACTCGTGAGCCAGGCATAGCCGTACGAGGTTGTCTGTGCGCCGGTTCCGTAATGGATAACTCATCGGGCGTGGGCGTTCCTTCACGGTCGGCAGCGACCGCCCCGCAACCGCGAGGCGACGGAGGAATCACATTGCCCGGGGCGCTCCCCGCTCAGAGCGGTCGACCACGGCTGACAACGAAACAGCTCACGGTTGACACTACGCCACCTGGCTGTCAAGGCTGCAGTTGACGGACGACGGCCTTCTTATCCACCTTGCCGACCGCGGTTGTCGGTAACGACGCCATCGAAGTCAACATGTCCGGCCGCGCGTGTTTGGCCACACCACGGTGATCGAGGTAGTCATTCAACTCTGGCAGAGTTGCCGGATCGCCAGTGAAAACCACGGCCGCGCAGATCTTTTCGCCCAAGTACGCGTCCGGAAGCGCCACCACCGCGGCTGAT
>DAIODV010000494.1:0-1910 GCA_036746615.1 Mycobacterium sp. | reverse complement strand
GAATCTCTGTCCAAGTTCTCGAACGCATGTTCGAATACTACGACGCCCTACCGACCGCGTTGACTCGTCAGAAATGCGCGCGAAGGGGTGGTTCGTTGCCTCATTGAAAATGCGCGCGTACGCCCAGTGGATGGGGTTGACGTTGGCGCAGCGCAGAGCAATCACCGAGACGGCCGCGACCCGCTACCAGCTGGCGAGTAAGCGTGCTAAGAGTCGGATTCTCGACGAGTTGTGCGCCAACACCGGGTGGCACCGAAACCATGCCCGCAAGGCGCTTACAGCGGCGCTGCAGCCCAATATCGTCGTCGCGTGCAGTGCCCGGCCAGTGAAGTACGGGCCCGATGTCATCGAGGCACTGACGGTCTGTTGGATGGTGCTCGGAATGCCCGCCGGCAAACGGCTCGCGCCGATGCTGGGTGAACTGGTGGCAGTGCTGCGTCATTTCAGAGAACTGGTTATCGACGAGAGCACCGCCGAACTGTTGGTGTCGATGTCGGCGGCCACCATCGATCGCCGCCTAGCCGATGAGCGAGCCAAATACACGATCAGAGGACGTGTGGGCACCAAGCCGGGATCGCTGCTCAAAAGCCAGATCCCGGTGCGCACCTGGGCCGAATGGGACGACGCTGTGCCCGGCTTCGTCGAGATCGACACGGTCTTCCACGACGGCGGCAACCGCGGCGGGGGTCATGCCTTCACACTGACGGTCACCGACATCACCACCGGCTGGACCGAGAGCCGCTCACTGCCCGACAGGGCGGCCAAACACATACTGGCCGCCCTCAATCACATCGCCGCCGCGATGCCGTTCCCGATCGTCGGTGTGGACTGCGACAACGGCTCGGAATTCATCAACGACGACCTGCTGGGATGGTGTCAAAACCGCCGCATCACTTTCACCCGGTCACGGCCGGGCAACAAGAACGACGGCTGCCACGTCGAGCAGAAAAACTGGGCCGTGGTACGCACAGTGGTCGGCTATCACCGCTACGACACCGCATCAGAACTGTTGCTACTCAACGAAATCTGGCACCTGCAGTCGAAGCTGACCAACTACTTCCACCCCCAGCAGAAACTGATCTCCAAAGTCCGCACAGGAGCCAAGGTGTCCCGCAAACACGACAAGGCCAGGACCCCGTTTCACCGCGCGATCAATCACCCCAGCATGGCTGTGGAACGCATCGTCGCGCTCAAGCGGACCCACTCGCTGATCAATCCGGCCGCCACCCAACGCCAGATTCAGGCGTTGACCGCCCAGCTCTTCACCCTGGCCACTAGCAAAGCCCCAGCCGGCACCCCCGCTCCAGTCACCAAGCGCGCACGCTCACGTGAGGCAACGAACCACCCTTCGCGCGCATCTTGACGTGAGGCAACAAGCGACATCCGGTCATCGCTACGCTGGCAAGGGTGAGCGCCAAGGGCCGGATCCGGGTGGCGCGGGTCTACGACGACGTCGGCCCCGACGAGGGCCAGCGTGTGCTGGTCGACCGCGTCTGGCCACGAGGGGTGCGCAAAGACGATCCGCGCGTGGGCATCTGGTGCAAGGACGTCGCTCCGTCGAAGGACCTCCGCGAGTGGTACCACCACGATTCGGACCGGTTCGACGAATTCGCGTCACGCTACAAGAGCGAGCTGCGCGACAGCGGCGCCCTGGACGAGCTGCGCAAGCTCGCCAAGCGCGGTTCCGTCACGCTGGTGACGGCGACCCGCGACCTCGACATCAGCCAGGCCGCGGTCCTGGCCAAGCTGCTAAAACCCCGCTGAACCGGCTTCGAACCAGCAGCGTCGTAGGCTCGTCCCGTTGATATGACCAACCCCGACCCGATCCTCCCGCGGGAACTGACCGACCTTCCCGAGGCGATCCGCAGCGTCCCGCCACCGCCCATCCCGGAATTGCCCGCGCCGTACGG
>DAIODV010000493.1:0-1941 GCA_036746615.1 Mycobacterium sp. | reverse complement strand
CCGCCGGGTAGCCGTAGAGTTCGGGCAGTTCGTCGCCGTCGAGGTCGCGCACCGAGCCCAGCACTCGCAGCTGCATGTGCATGATCACATCACGTCGGTAGGGTGCGTGCATGCACGGCCCTGTCGCTCATTTGGTCGACCGGCAGCCGACCGTGTCACCCGAACGGCTGATCGCCCAGTTGACGCCGCCGCCGACCTTCGCCGAGGCGAGCTTCGCGAGCTATCACCCCGACCCGGCCGAGCCGACGCAGTCCGCCGCCGTCGCAGCGTGCCAACAGTTCTGCCGGCAGGCCGTCGAGCGCCGGGCCGGTCGCAGGAAGCTGTTCAGCCGGCGAGAGGTATTGCCGGGCGTCGGTCTTTACCTCGACGGTGGTTTCGGCGTCGGGAAGACGCATCTGCTGGCCGCTGCCTACCGTCAGCTGCCCGACGATGCCGCCAACCCCAAGGCTTTTGCGACGTTCATGGAGCTGACCCAGTTGGCGGGGGTGTTCGGCTTCACCGAATGCATTGACCTGCTTGGCCATTACACGCTGGTGTGTATCGACGAGTTCGAGTTGGATGACCCCGGCAACACCACGCTGATTTCCCGGCTGCTTTCCCAACTTGTCGAACGCGGAGTGTCGGTGGCGGCGACGTCGAACACTCTGCCCGAGCAGCTGGGGGAGGGACGTTTTGCCGCGCAGGACTTCTTGCGTGAAATCAACACACTGGCAGCCATTTTCGACGTTGTCCGGATCGACGGCCCCGACTACCGGCACCGCGAGTTGCCGCCTGCGCCGCAGCCACCCACCGACGACCAGGTCGCCGCGCGTGCCGCCAACGTGGCGGGCGCGACGCTCGATGACTTCGACGCGCTTTGCGGCCACCTGGCCACCATGCACCCGTCGCGTTATCTGACGCTGATCGAAGGTGTGACCGCCGTGTTCCTGACCGGCGTGCACGCCATCGAAGACCAAAGCGTGGCACTACGACTCGTAGCGCTGACCGACCGGCTCTATGACGCGGGCATTCCGGTGCTGGCTTCGGGGGAGAAGCTGGACCGCATCTTCAGCGACGAGATGCTCGCCGGTGGTTTCCGGAAGAAGTACCTGCGAGCCACGTCGCGGCTGCTGGCGCTGACGGCAGCCGTCAACGCTTAGAGCTCGCGCACCATCACATAGTCGTCTTCGGTGGCTGCGCCCAATTGAAATGTTCTGACGCCGTTGACGGTAAAGCCGCACCGTTTGTAAAACCGTTGTGCTCGAGCGTTTTTCTGATTGACGCCCAGCCATACGCAGCTAGCACCCCACGCGGCGGCCTCGTCGAGCGCCGCGTTCATCAATGCCGTCGCAGTGCCCGACCCGTGCTCGTCGGGCAGCACGTACAACTTGGAAAGCTCGACACGATCGTCGCCGACGCCGTGAATCAGCATGGCGTAACCGACAATCCGACCGTCGCGGCTGGCTGCAAGTATCACCCGTTGCGGATCCGCCTGGTACTCGGCAAAGCGTTCCTCGGACAGGTTGGCTTCGACGAACGCCGCGATGTTCGCAGGCGTGACCGACGGGGGGCACGCCAAAGGAAAGGTGCGGGCAGCGACCCCGGCCAACTCGGCGAGGTCAACGGACTCCGCCCGGGCAATGCGGACTATAGGTTCCACTGCGCGAGGTGATAACCCGTCTTCTTGTCCAGCAGAACGACATTGGACACTGGGTCACGGTAGGCCTCCCAGTACACGCCGCCGCGAACAATGGAGCCCGCCGGTGCGTTCGCCAGCGCGGCATCCAGCGCGTCGGGCGCATCGGATGGCCGGGACTTGTAGGCATCGCCGAATGGGGTTACCCCGTCGAACGTGAAATCAGTGAGCATTGTGTGCGCCGTCGGCACGCGGACGGCATGGATCGCCACATCCGCGCGCACCACCGCGCTATTCGGGAAACTCTTGACCGGGATGCCGACACG
>DAIODV010000492.1:0-1966 GCA_036746615.1 Mycobacterium sp. | reverse complement strand
GTTCAACGGGGCGCTGTTTAGGGCGTCGACGTTCGAATCGATCGGTGTGCCGGACCCGCGGCTGTTCGTCCGCGGCGACGAGGTGGAGATGCACCGTCGGCTGGTTCGCTCCGGCTTGGCGTTTGGAACCTGCTTGAACGCCGTCTATCTACACCCGTGTGGGTCAGCCGAATTCAAGCCGATTCTTGCGGGCCGGATGCACACCCAATATCCCGACGATGCGACCAAGCGATACTTCACCTATCGCAATCGCGGCTACCTGCTGTCGCAGCCGGGTCTGCGTCGGTTGCTTTTTCAGGAGTGGTTGCGGTTCGGCTGGTTTTTCCTGGCATCCCGTCGTGATTTTGCCGGCCTGCTCGAATGGATTCGGCTGCGGCGGATGGGCCGTCGAGAAAGGTTCGAGCGACCATGACGATCGTTGATGCCGCCGCGCAGTCGAAGACGCTGGCCCGCGCGTGGGGTGATCTTGTCGACGGGTATCGCCGCCGCGAGTTGTGGCTGCACCTGGGTTGGCAGGACATCAAGCAGCGCTACCGCCGCTCGGTGCTGGGCCCGTTTTGGATCACGATCGCGACCGGCACCACGGCCGTCGCGATGGGCGGCTTGTATTCCAAGCTGTTTCATCTCGAGTTGGCAGTGCACCTGCCATACGTCACGCTCGGCCTGATCATCTGGAATCTGATCAACGCCTCGATCCTGGAAGGCGCCGAAGTGTTCGTCGCCAACGAGGGATTGATCAAACAATTGCCGACGCCGCTTTCGGTACACGTTTACCGCTTGGTGTGGCGGCAGATGCTGTTGTTCGCGCACAACATCGTCATCTACATCGTGATTGCGATCATCTATCCGAAACCGTGGTCGTGGGCGGACTTTTCGGTGATCCCGGCGCTGGGACTGATCGTGCTCAACTGCGTGTGGGTGTCGCTGTGCTTCGGCATCCTGGCGACCCGCTACCGCGACATCGGCCCGCTGCTGTTTTCCATCGTGCCGCTGGCGTTCTTCATGACGCCGATCATTTGGAACGACGACACGTTGCGCCAGCAGGGCGCCGGACGATGGTCGAAGATCGTCGAGCTGAACCCGCTGCTGCATTACCTGGATATCGTGCGCGCCCCGCTGCTGGGATCACACCAAGAGCTTCGGCACTGGGCGGTGGTGATCGGGCTGACCGTGATCGGTTGGGTGATGGCCGCATTCGCGATGCGCCAATACCGCGCCCGCGTCGCGTACTGGGTGTAGGTCTCGGCGGCAAGCCGATGCTACTCCGGTAATACTCTGGTAGTATTCAGGTATGAAGTTGAGTGTCAGCTTGCCCGAGGAAGATGTTGACGTGCTCGACGCCTACATCGAACGAGCCGGGCTGCCGTCGCGTTCCGCCGGCCTGCAACGCGCGATTCGGATGCTGCGCTACCCCAGTCTCGAAGATGACTATGACGACGCTTGGAGCGAGTGGACCGCAGCCGGTGAGGATGACGCATGGGCGAACACGAGGGGCGACGGGCTCGCTGATGCGTCGAGGTGAGATCTGGCGGGTTGATTTCGATCCGACACAAGGCAGCGAAGCCAACAAACACCGTCCGGCCGTGATCGTCAGCAACGATAGAGCCAACGCAACAGCCGCCCGGCTGGGCCGTGGTGTCGTCACCGTGGTGCCCGTCACGAGCAATATCGCGAAGGTCTATCCCTTTCAGGTTCGATTGGCGGCCGCCGACAGCGGTCTCGCCGTCGATTCCAAAGCGCAGGCTGAACAAATCAGATCCGTTGCGACGCAACGACTCCGACAACGGATTGGGCAGATATCGTCAGCGGAACTTGCTGAGCTTGACGATGCGCTGCGTCTACATCTGGAACTGTGAACAACTAACCGCCAAACATAAACCGCGGCCCAGGGTTTCCCTGGGCCGCGGTTTCTCCTCCCCCTGCTTGGTTAGCCGTTGGTGCCGGGCGTGCCGGGTGCCCCGACAGT
>DAIODV010000491.1:0-1966 GCA_036746615.1 Mycobacterium sp. | reverse complement strand
TACAACGCGCTATCGAGCACGCCGCGGCGAACCCACGGATCGGCCGGGCCTGCGATCGATGTCGTGCACGTCCTACACCAACGCATGGACGTCGACCGCCACCTCTGACTGCGTCCGGAAACCCGTGTCAATTCTCGCGTGGTTGGGCGTCTGCCTCGTCGGCAGCGAATGACACCGAAATGTCACTGAGTTGAGCACAAATCATCGTCAGCCCGGGGACGGGTCGATGTCCGGGTGGCGCCAACATCACTCTGCGAAAGGTGGGAAAAATCAGCCCGTCGACCTCGCGGTGGCGGGAGGTGAAGTGCGCGGCCTTCAGCGGAATCGGCAGCAGACGGGCGAGCAACCGTGCTTCGGTGAACACGTCGGGTAGGTAGTCGTGGCGACGTATCAGCCCATGCTCATCGATGTAGAAGGTCTCGCAGTGGCAGTGCGAGTCGAATCCTGGTGGATATTCAACCTCGAGTCGACGCCAAATCTCGTTGTCGCTCCGCCAGTCCTCGCCGCGACGGACACGAAATCCTGGCTGCGTGAGGCGGTAGGGATGTGACATGTAATTGGACATTGCGTACCCGACAAAATAGGCCGAATCGATGATGTCCCACCGTGAGATCCGTCGGAACGCCCCGAGACCTCGAAACTGGCGGCGGGCTTGGGTGCGCCGTTCGATTAACTTGCCGTCGGATTCCACTCGTACCTCGTCGTGGGAGAAGACGCAGGTGATCTCGGAGGCCGGAAAGCCGTGCATCACATTGCGAAGGCCGTGAATATTCACCTTCTGGTGGTAGTGGTAGTCCTCAAGTGGCCGACCCGGGAACTTCCACGTCGGCAACAAACCACGGACTTGGACGGCTGTACTGACCGTTTGAGCCTCGGCCCACCGCGCGGCTCCGCCGTGGGCCTCCACCACCTCCGACAGCAGCGCAGCCCCTTGAGTCGCGGCGAGGTCTGAGTGTCGCGTCGAGCCGGGCCCCTTTTTGGCGCTGGCGTCGGTTCCAGCGTGGACGTCCGTTCCACCGTGGCTGATCTTCATCGTTGTGATCCCCTCTCCGGGCTCCCAGGAGCGGAGCCTTCAAAGGGTTGACGAAGCAGGCGGGCCAGTTTCTACACATGGCGCAAGAATTCGTCCAAACTTATTGGACGTCGTCATGAAGTACATGGTGAGTTCGGTTGGCCCGATCTAGACGCGGCGCAAGCTGTGCACCGATAGCGGCGCGACCACCTCGCGGCCGCCCAGCGCGGTCAGCTCCATCACCACCGCGGCCATAGTCACCCGGGCGCCGGCCTGTTCGAGCAGCCGATGTGCCGCAGCCAGCGAGCCTCCGGTAGCCAGCACATCGTCCACGATCACGACATTGCGACCCGCCAACTCGATGCCCTGGGCGGGAATCTCAAGGCGGGCTGCGCCGTATTCGAGCTGGTAATCCGTCGCCAGCACCGGCGGCGGCAGCTTGCCGGCCTTGCGAATGGCCAGCACCCCGGTGCCCAGCCGGACCGCGAGCGCGCCGCCGATCAGGAAGCCGCGTGCATCGATACCGGCGATCAGGTCGGCGCCGGAGGCTACCTCGACCAGCGCGTCGGTCACCGTCGCCAGGCCCTGGCCGTCTGCGAACAACGGGGTGAGGTCCTTGAAATCGACTCCGGCCGTTGGGAAGTCGGAGACCTCGCGAGTCAGCGACGCGATCACGTCCTCGACGTGCATCACCGCACCAGCACCCATCGATCCATGTTCCAGCCCGCGCCCCAGCGGCTGGGGTTGCTGCTGACGGCGTACATCTTCTTCGACGCAAGCAAGGTCCGCTGCTGGCGATACAGCGGCAACGTGGGCATATCGCCCCACAGCATCGGCGCGCTCTGGGCCAGCAGCCGGACCAGCTCGGCGGGGTCGGCCGACACCGCCAGCGCGTTGATGATGCCGTCGATCTGCGGGTTGGTGTACCCGGGCAGGTTGTTGCCGTTGCCGGTG
>DAIODV010000490.1:0-2040 GCA_036746615.1 Mycobacterium sp. | reverse complement strand
GTCGACGATCGTGGTGGGCATCTTCGCGATCGCGAAGTTCACCGAGGGCGCCTGGCTGGTAGTCGTGGTCTTCCCGATTTTGGTGTTCGCGTTGATGCGGCTCAACCGGCAGTACCGCGCCGAGGCCTCCGTGTTGGAGATGTCCCGCACCGAGGTACCTCATCTGGCCAAATACGATCGGCATCGGGTGTTCGTCTTCGTGGACAATATCGACTTAGCCGAGGTCGAGGCCATGCGCTACGCGCAAGGTCTCGACGCCGACGAACTGACCGCGGTGCACTTTGTGTTGGACGCTGCCCATGCTGCGCAGTTGCAGCGGCGTTGGCAGGACTTCGGGCACGCGGCACAGTTGCGGTTAGTCGATTGTCTGGACCGCAATTTGAGCCGGTCCGCGGAAAGGCTGGTTTGTCAGGTCAAGCAGGACCATCCGGACACCAAGGTGACGGTGTTGTTGCCGCGTCGAACCTATTCGGCGCTAATGGGCCGGTTGCTGCATGACCGTACCGCGGACAAGATCGCCGCGGTGGTCAGCCGGATCCCGGGCGCCAGCGCGCAGATCGTCGCCTACGACATATCGTCTCGGATCAGAATTGTCCAAGCCATGCGAGCCCAGACGGGAAAAGCACCTCCAGCGACGCCGAGTATCGCGGATAATCCGATCGACACGCCCGGCTCACCGCGGGCTTACGCGAAATAATCCGCGCCGCAAAGGTCGTCGAGTAACCCGGAGAAAGTGATACGTCGTGACAATATCGGAGCGCAATTCGAGCATCCCGCCGACTTTCGTCGATGGCTGGAAGCGGATCGTTCTCGGTAAGCCGCTCACCAGTGAGCAGCTGGAATCGGAGCGATTGTCGAATCCCGTTGCCCTTGGCGCGCTTTCACCTGACGCGATCTCGTCGACGGCATACGGCCCAGAGCAGGTCATGATCGAACTGCTGCCGCGGGCCGGGATGGCCGCGTTCGTGTTGTTGCTCCCGATCATCGGCGTCGTCTTGTTCATCTTGTTGTTGGTGTCGGCGTCGTATCGCGGGGTTGTGATGACCTACGCCCGGGCCGGCGGTTCATACATGGTGGCGCGGGATAACTTCGGCCCCCGGTGGGCGCAGATCGCCGCCGCCGCGCTATTGATCGACTATGTGGTCACCGCCGCGGTCCAACCCGCGGCCGGGACGGTGGCGTTGTGCTCGGCGATACCTGAGCTGCACCCCTACCACTTGGAAATCACCATCGGTGTGCTGCTGTTCATCTGTGTCACGAACTTGCGCGGGCAACGGCAGTCGGGCCGAACGTTTGCGATCACCACCTACTCCTTCGTCGCCATGATCTCGCTGACGATCATCACCGGCCTTATTCGCGAACTCTTTTGGGGTCTACCGCGATACAACCCGGAGCACATCGTCGGCGCGGTGCCAGTCCATCAGGGTGGCGGCCTGGTGATGGGTGCCACTGTGCTGGTGGTGTTGCGCGCGTTCGCCAACGGCGGCACATCGCTGACCGGGGTCGAGGCGATTTCCAACACGGTCAACATCTTTCGCGCGCCGCAAGGGTACAACGCCCGTCGGGTGCTGACCGTGATGGCGCTTATTCTCGGATTTTTGCTGGCCGGAGTGTCGTGGCTGGCTTTCGTTACCCACGCCACGCCGTACGTGGATGAATACCCGTCGATGTTGTCGGAGATCGCCCGCGCGGTGTTCGGCCAGGGGCTGATCGGCAACATCCTGTACTTCTTAGTCCAGGCGTCCAGCGCAGCGATTCTGTTCACCGGTGCCAACACCGGCTTCAACGGGTTCCCCGCATTGGCGAGTTTTGTTGCCGAGGACCGTTTTCTGCCGCGGCCGCTGACCAAACGCGGTCATCGGTTGGTGTTCTCCAACGGCATCATCACGCTGACCGTCCTCGCAGTGGCGCTGCTGCTGGTGACTGAAGCCTCGGTCAATGCGTTGGTGCCGTTCTTCGCGATCGGGGTGTTCACCGCGTTCGCGATGGCCGGCTTCGGCATGAGCCGACACCACTACACCCATCGCGAGCGGGCCTGGC
>DAIODV010000489.1:0-2058 GCA_036746615.1 Mycobacterium sp. | reverse complement strand
TCGACGGCCACACTTTCGTCGACGAGCGGATTGACCAACTGCACATACGTCGGGGTGTCGCTGTCGCCCAGCAGAATTGCCCGACCGGCGGGCAACCGGTCGAACCGCTGGCCGCGGATCTTTCCGCCGTCAGCGGGATTGCCCGACAACATCAATGTGGTGGCTTGCAGGTCATTGAACCGGCGCAGCAGCGGACTGGTCATCAGCGCGTGTGCGGCACCGGTTGCGCGTGCGGTGACGATCACCCGCAGGCCCAGGTCGCTGGCTTGCGCCAGCAGCCCGATCAGCGGCGTCCACGGCCGCTGTCCGACGAATGGACCGCTCATTGCCGGGCTATCCGGTATCTGATCGACGTCGTCGATGATCAGGTAGTGGGTGTGGCCCTCATATGACCAGCCGGTGAGCTGGGCGGCCGAAAGTCCTGCCGGGGGTTGGCGCTTTTCGATGATCGCCGACAAGCCGAGTATCGCCGGAGTGACCCGGTCGATGTTAGCGGTGTATTCGTTGTCGGGGAACAGCGGCTCGTCGACGAGATGCAATCGACGATCCAACACGGTGAACGCGACGTGATCTGGGGTGGAGTTGTCGCGGACGGTGCGGATGATGTGGCGCAACAACGTGGTCTTGCCGGATTTGGTGTCGCCCAACACCATCAGCAGTGGATTCTCGGCGAAGTCGACTTCGACCGCGGCCAAATCTTCTTCGCGCTGACCGATGACGATCCGGTCGGCACCCCGATAGAGCGCACCGACCGCGTCCGGTGTCAGGTTGGTCGGCAGCAACCGGACCGGCGGCGCCGTGACGCCCTCATGCCGTGCATTGATCGCGGCAACCTGGTCGAGCTCGGGCGCCGCGAACAGGAAGTGCTCTGCGCCCATGGTCAGCCCGCGACCCGGTTGGTCGGCGGGTACCGCCTCGGCCGGACGGTGCAAGGCACCGACGACTCGGACGTTGCTGTCGCGCGCGTCATGCAGCTTCAGCTCGAGCCGCAGACCGAGGCCGTCTCGCATCGCCAGCGGTACCTCGAGCCAGCTCGGGGTCGTGACGACCACGTGGATGCCGTAAGCCAATCCGACATTGACCAGCTCGGTCACCTTGCTCAGCAACGGGTTTCGGGTGTTGAACTGATCCGTGTTGTCGCGGCTGAAGGCATACAGGTTGTCGATGACCAGAAATACCTGGCCCAATCCGTCGTCCGGACCTTGCTTGTCCCGGAACACCTCCCGCTGCTGGCGTGACCGCAGCAGCTGCTCGAGCTCCCCGAAGGTGCGACGAATGCGCTCGGGTTCCAGCGGCGAGGCCACGCTGCCGACATGCGCCAGCTCCTCCAGTGCCCGCAGTTGCCCGCCGCCGTAGTCCAGGCAGTAGAAACTGACCTCGCTGGGCGAGTGCAGGCTTGCCGCCGACAAGATAAACGTCTGCAGTGCAGTCGATTTCCCGGACTTCGCGCCACCGTGGATCACCAGATTTCCGGACGCTGACCTCGCGTCGAACACCAGCGGATCTCGGCGCATCTCAAATGGCTTATCGATTTCACCCAGCGGCCAGCGCCACTCGCCGCGCGGCAGCGCTGCGCGGGCCAGCACCGCATTCAGCGGGATCGGGTCGTCAAGCGGCGGCAGCCACAGCTCCGGCGCGCGTGGTCCGTAGCGCGCAAGCTGGTCGCCGATCGTGGCAATCAGCTTGCGTGGCGGGCCGACGGGTTCCTCATGGCCGTTCGTCGTGATCACTGTGCTCTGATCGGGCTCCACCCGGCCGGCGGTGAACAGCTTCGGTTCGGGAACAGAATGCACCACAAGCGTTTTAGCGACCTGAGGCGGATCGTAAATGCCGTCGACGTAGGTGCTGCGGAATTTGATCGGCGCGGCACCCGGAGCGGGCACCAAAAAGCCCACGCCCTTGTGCTCTTTGCCGGACTCGATGTGGTAGGCGTCCTCCACACCGATGATCTGCCGTGACACCGCGGGGCTGGCCACCTTCAGGCCGATCCGGTAGGAGGTGTTCTTGTCGATGTCTTTTATCTTTCCGACATCCAACGTCTGTGACGCGAACAGGATG
>DAIODV010000488.1:0-2080 GCA_036746615.1 Mycobacterium sp. | reverse complement strand
AACTCGGTGTCACCGGACCGCACTAGGCCCACAGGGCGGCGACGCAAGACGATCTGACGGTTCGTCAACTCAGGCACGATGCAAAAACTACCGAATGCGAATGACCTATTCGTCCCGATCTTGTTTATGGGAACATCTGTTGATGAAATCCGAGGACGACCCGGAAGCTCGCATCCGGGAGCTCGAGAAGCCACTGGCTGATACCGCACGGGCCTCCGAAGCCGGCGTCAATCCGCCGCCGGGGAAATGGGCTGCCCCACCCGGTCCCGCTTTTCCGCCGCCGCAGACTTTCGGCAGTCCGTCCCCCTGGATGTCGCCTCGGCCCACCTCGCGCTACCGGGTGTGGTGGATCTTGGCCGCTTTCTTCATCATTGGGACAGTCGCAATCCCATTGGGGCTCGCGGTCTTCGGCATCCACCGAGCGACGCATGGCGGCTTGGTCACCCTGTTACCTACCCCGAGCAGTTCGGTGCCCGCCGCCGGCACGACGCAAGCACCGGCCTCTTCCCCGTCGACGCCGACGAGCGCGGCGCCCACAGCGCCGCCGGGTGCTAGCTTGACCATTTCCGGTATCAAGGAAAACCGCACGATCGCGTGCAACGACAGCGCCGTGAACATCAGCGGCATTTCCAACAAGGTCGTCATCACCGGCCATTGCGCAAGCCTCAATGTGTCCGGCGTCCAGAACTCGATCACGGTCGACGCAGTCGACTCCATCGACGCCTCCGGCTTCAATAACCAGATCACCTATCACACCGGCTCGCCGACCATTCAGAATTTCGGCGGCCAGAACGTTATCCAGCAGGGTTGACCGCTAGACGGCCAACAGCCGGTACACCCCGATGAGGCCGACCACAACGATCGCGGCTCGCAGTGCATTTGGGGACAGCCGGCGGCCGTAGTGTGCGCCGAACCATCCGCCGAGCAGTGAGCCAATCGCAATAAGACCCGCCGCGGGCCAGCTGATTCTATCGAACGCTACCAATGTATAGGCCAGCGCGGCAACGATATTCACGACCAGCGCGAGCCGGTTCTTCGCCGCATTCATCCGCTGCACTGATTCGGGCAGCAGCGCGCCCATCACACCGACTAGCAGGATGCCTTGTGCCGCAGTGAAATAGCCACCATAAACGCCGATCGCGAACGTGCTCGCAACCAATACGGCCGTCCGCCGCGGCGATACGTGTTCGCCTGCGCGGCCCGCTTTTTCGGCTCGGTCGCGCGCCCAGGTTTGGATCCGCGGCCCGACGAGCACCAGGATCAGCGCGATGAGCAGCAGCACGGGAACGACTTCGATGAAGACCTTCGCCGGCAGATGCAGCAGGAGCCAGGCACCCAGGACGGCGCCGAGGACCGAGGCGGGCAGCTGCCAGCGCAGCCGATTCCATTGACCATGTAGCTCGCGTCGGTAGCCCCAGGTTCCCGAGACGCTGCCCGCCACCAGCCCGACCGCATTGGACATCGTCGATGTCACCGGTGGAAAACCCAGTGCAACCAGCGTGGGGAAGGTGATCAAGGTGCCCGATCCCACCACCGCGTTGATCGCGCCCGCAGCCGTGCCGGCCAAGACAACCAAGATCGCGTGTGAAACGGGCATCGAAAAGACCCTATAGGGCGCCATTTCGGCGCCGCATTCAGCGCTTGGCTTTCCGTTTCTCGCGCACCCGCACGTTGATCCGGATCGGGCTGCCCTCGAAGCCGAACGTCTCCCGCAGGCGCCGCTCCAGGAACCGGCGGTAGCCCGCCTCCAAAAAGCCGCTGGTGAAAAGTACGAACGTCGGTGGGCGGGCGGTGGCCTGGGTGGCGAACAGGATCCGCGGCTGCTTGCCGCCGCGCACCGGCGGCGGTGTCGCGGCCACTACTTCTTTGATCCAGGTGTTCAGCCGGCCGGTTCCGATCCGGGTATCCCACGACTCCAGCGCACTTTCCAAGGCGGGGACCAACTTCTGTACGGCCCGACCGGTTTTCGCGGAGATGTTGACTCGCTGCGCCCAACGCACCTGCACCAGTTCGCGGTCGATCTCGTTGTCCAGATCGTAGCGGCGTTCTTCGTCGACCAAGTCCCACTTGTTGAACGCCA
>DAIODV010000487.1:0-2117 GCA_036746615.1 Mycobacterium sp. | reverse complement strand
CAAGCCGCGCCGGTCCGGGACACCAGTTGCAGCCGTACCGGCGGATGACGCTCCCTGGTCTCGCAAACGTGAGACCTATCAGCCGCCGGACGATAACCGGACGATTCGCTCATCGGTCGCGTATGCCGAGTTGCACACGCATTCGGCGTTCAGCTTCCTCGACGGCGCCAGCACGCCAGAGGAGCTGGTCGAGGAGGCGGTACGGCTGGATCTGCGCGCTATCGCGATCACCGACCACAACGGCCTCTATGGGGCGGTGCGGTTCGCGGAAGCTGCCGCGGAATTGGACATGCAGACCGTGTTCGGCGCCGAACTTTCTCTCGGCGCCGGCGCCCGGACCGAGGACCCCGATCCGGCGGGCCCGCATCTGCTGGTGTTAGCCCGCGGCCCGGAAGGCTACCGGCGGTTGTCGCGGCAATTGGCCGCAGCACATCTGGCCGGCGGTGAAAAGGGCAAGCTGCGGTTCGACTTCGATGCGCTCACCGACGCGGCGGGTGGACACTGGCACATCCTGACCGGTTGTCGTAAAGGACATGTCCGCTCTGCACTGGACGCCGGCGGGCCGGATGCCGCCGCGACGGCGTTGGCCGATTTGGTGGACCGATTCGGGCGTAGCCGGGTCAGCGTCGAGCTGACCCACCACGGGCATCCGCTTGACGACGAAGTCAACGCTGAACTAACCGAATTGGCAACACGATTCGGGCTCAGCTGTGTGTCGACCACCGGCGCGCATTTCGCCGGGCCGTCGCGGCGTCGGCTGGCGATGGCTATGGGGGCCATCCGGGCTAGGCAGTCGCTGGACGAGGCGGCCGGCTGGCTGGCACCGCTGGGCGGTTCCCATCTGCGATCGGGTGAGGAGATGGCGCGGCTGTTCGCGCAGCGCCCCGACGTGGTGACCGCCGCGGCCGAACTCGGCGAGCAGTGTGCCTTTGGCTTGGCGCTCATCGCCCCGCAGCTGCCGCCGTTCGACGTCCCGCCCGGCCATACCGAGGACAGCTGGTTGCGCGAGCTGGCGATGGCGGGTGCCCAGCGCCGCTACGGGCCGAGAGCACACGCGCGGCAGGCGTACGCACAGATCGAGCACGAGTTGGAAATCATTGCGCAACTGGCATTTCCAGGCTATTTCCTGGTGGTGTACGACATCACCCGATTCTGTCGGGAGAACAACATTCTTTGTCAGGGCAGGGGATCGGCGGCCAATTCGGCAGTGTGTTATGCCCTCGGCGTCACCGCGGTCGACCCGGTGGCCAACGAGCTGTTGTTCGAGCGTTTCTTGTCGCCGGTTCGCGACGGGCCACCCGATATCGACATCGACATCGAATCGGATCTACGCGAAAAGGTCATCCAGTACGTCTACGACAAATACGGCCGTGACTACGCCGCTCAAGTCGCCAACGTGATCACCTACCGCCCGCGGATCGCCGTGCGCGACATGGCTCGCGCGCTGGGTTTCTCGCAGGGACAGCAAGATGCGTGGAGCAAGCAGATCGCGCACTGGGGCGCGCGGCCGTCGGATGTCGAGGATATTCCCGAGCAGGTAATCGACCTGGCCACCCAGATCCAGAACCTGCCGCGACACATGGGCATTCACTCCGGCGGCATGGTGATCTGCGATCGTCCGATCGCCGATGTCTGTCCGGTGGAATGGGCGCGCATGGAGAACCGCAGCGTATTGCAATGGGACAAAGACGACTGCGCGGCAATCGGTTTGGTGAAGTTCGACCTGCTTGGGCTGGGTATGCTCTCGGCGCTGCACTACGCCATCGACTTGTTGGCCGAGCACAAAGGCATCGAGGTCGACTTGGCCAAGTTGGACCTATCCGAATCGGCGGTGTACGAAATGCTTGCCCGCGCCGATTCCGTCGGGGTCTTCCAGGTGGAGTCGCGCGCTCAGATGGCCACCCTGCCGCGACTGAAACCGAGGGTGTTCTATGACCTGGTGGTCGAGGTCGCGTTGATCCGGCCCGGACCTATCCAGGGCGGCTCGGTGCATCCGTACATCCGGCGGCGCAACGGCGTCGACGCGATAGTCTACGACCATCCGTCGATGGAGTCGGCATTGCGGAAGACGTTGGGAGTGCCGCTCTTTCAGGAGCAGCTGATGCAGCTCGCGGTGG
>DAIODV010000486.1:0-2168 GCA_036746615.1 Mycobacterium sp. | reverse complement strand
GATGTCGTCGTAGTGGGTCGGCGCCGACGAGGCGTTGCGGATGGGCCTGGTCTGGCGGGTCTGCGAGCCGGACGAGCTGTTGACACAGGCCCGTCAGCACGCGGAAGTCCTTGCCTCCCGGCCGATTTCGAGCCTGATGGCCGTCAAGCACACGATGACCGAACCCGTCCGCCCGGAGATCGCGGCGGCCACCGCTCGGGAAAACGCGCACTTCGCCGAACTGATGGGCGCCCAGGCCAACGCGGCGGCTTTGGCCGACTTCAACAAGCGCTGACGCGCTAGATCGACGGAGCCGTTTGCAGCTTCGCCTGGGCGGCGAGGATCGCGCGCAATGTGCGCCGGCAGCGGCCGCAGTCACCGCCGGCGCCGCACGCGGCGGCGATCTCTTTGGAGGTCGATGCGCCCTGTGCGACGACGTCGCACACGGTCTGGTTGGTCGCCCCAACACAGAGGCACACGTACATCAGCGCACCTCCTGCACGTCGGAATCCCCTTCGTCGAGAGCTCTGTCCTGCGTCTGCGATTCGTCCCCGACTCCGGCGTTCCGAGTCATCGGGCACCTGGCGATGAGGCCGAATGCGCATGCCGCTTATTAGCAGAGTCTAACCTAAGTTATTAAGCCCAGTCTAACCTAACCAAGGGGCCACTTACTTCACTCTTGACGTCACTGAGTGCAGCCAAACCTTGCTGGAACATTCCAAGCGGCCGTGGCAAAGTGCTGCTACAGCCCAGGTTTGCGCGCTCCAGCCCAGCGCGCGTGCCGCGGCCACATACGACAGCCGCTCACACCATAGGAGTGACAATGCAAGGGGATCCGGAAGTTTTGCGTCTGCTCAACGAGCAGTTGACCAGCGAGCTCACCGCGATCAACCAATACTTCCTGCACTCCAAGATGCAGGACAACTGGGGTTTCACCGAGTTAGCTGAGCACACCCGGGCCGAGTCCTTCGACGAGATGCGACACGCCGAGTCGATCACCGATCGCATCCTGATACTTGACGGGTTGCCGAACTACCAGCGCCTCTTCTCGCTGCGCATCGGCCAGACGCTGCGCGAGCAGTTCGAGGCCGACCTGGCCATCGAATACGAGGTGATGGACCGGCTCAAGCCGGCGATCATCCTGTGCCGGGAGAAGCAGGACTCCACCACCGCGAACCTCTTCGAGGAGATCGTGGCCGACGAGGAAAAGCACATCGACTACCTCGAGACCCAGCTCGAGTTGATGGACAAGCTGGGCGTCGAGCTGTACTCGGCGCAGTGCGTGTCGCGGCCACCCAGCTGACGCTCGGGCGCCGCCCTGCGGGGGTTTTGGTTGCCACCGGTTGACCGTGGGCACTCATTACCATCGAACGCCGTGGGAAGGCAGGCATGACGAGCGCGACACCAGCAGCGGCTCCGGCCGGCCACGCTTCAGAATCGCAACCCGGCAATGTCGCGGTCGACCCGCAGCGACGCAATTTCATCTTCGTGGCGATCCTGCTCGGCATGCTGATGGCCGCACTGGACCAGACGATCGTGGCGACCGCGTTGCCGACCATCGTCGCCAATCTCGGTGGCGCAGGCCATCAATCGTGGGTGGTCACCAGCTACCTGCTTGCCTCGACCATCATCACCGCCCTCGTCGGCAAGTTCGGTGACCTGTTCGGCCGCAAGCGGGTGTTCCAGGCGGCCGTCGTGTTCTTTGTCGCCGGATCCGTGCTGTGCGGGCTCTCGAGTTCGATGGGCATGCTGGTCGCGTCGCGCGCGCTGCAGGGCGTCGGCGGCGGCGGGCTGATGGTGACCGCCATGGCCCTGATCGGCGAGGTGATCCCGCTGCGGGACCGCGGCCGCTACCAAGGGGCGATGGGAGCGGTGTTCGGTGTCACCACCGTGATCGGTCCCTTGCTCGGTGGCTACTTCACCGACCACTTCACCTGGCGGTGGGCGTTCTGGATCAACGTGCCGATCTCGGTCGTGGTCTTCTTCGTGGCGGCCGCCGCCATCCCGGCGCTGACCGACCGCACCAAACCGGTCATCGACTACACCGGGATCCTGTTCGTCGGCCTGGGCGCCGCCGGCCTGACACTGGCCACCAGTTGGGGCGGGACCACCTATCCGTGGGGATCGCCCATGATCATCGGCCTGTTCGTCGGCTCGGTGATCGCGTTGTGCATCTTCGCCTGGGTGGA
>DAIODV010000485.1:0-2202 GCA_036746615.1 Mycobacterium sp. | reverse complement strand
CGACGTACACCTGACCGGCCGGCACCCGGATGCCTTCGGTGACCAGTTTGAAGTGGTGAATCAGCGCCTCCATCGAGGTGCCCATGATCTTGGCGATGTGCTCCGGCGAATTGCCCAGACCGTCCGGGCCGACTTTCAGATCAGCCGGCCACGCGATCTTGCGGTCCTCCACCATGATCGGGCCGGGCCGCAACTTGTCCAGGCACTGTTCGATGATCTTCAGCGACTCTCTCATCTCTTTGACCCGAATTATGTAGCGCGCGTAGGAATCACACGTGTCATCGGTGATCACGTCGAACTCGTAGTTCTCGTAGCCGCAATAGGGGTCGCTCTTGCGAAGGTCGTAGGGCAACCCGGTCGCTCGCAACGGAGGTCCGGTGACCCCCAGTGCCATACACCCGGTCAGGTCCAGATAACCCACGCCCTGGGTCCGGGCCTTCCAGATGTAGTTGTCGTTGAGCAGGTTTTCGATGTCGTTGAGCCGATGGCTCAGCAGCTTGACCAGTTCCGGGATTTCGCGCAGCGCGTCGTCCGGCAGATCCTGGGCCAATCCGCCGGGCCTGATGTAGGCGTGGTTCACCCGAAAGCCGGTGACCATTTCGAACAGGTTGAGGACCAGTTCGCGTTCCCGGAATCCGAGGAACATCGCCGTCATCGCGCCGAGTTCCATGCCGCCGGTGGCCAACGCCACCAGGTGCGACGAGATTCGGTTGAACTCCATCATCATCACCCGGATGACGTTGACGCGCTCCGGGATCTCATCGGTGATCCCGAGCAGCTTCTCCACACCGAGGCAGTAGACGGCCTCGTTGTAAAACGGTGAGAGATAATCCATTCGGGTTACGAACGTCACGCCCTGAGTCCAGTACCGGTACTCCAGGTTCTTCTCGATCCCGGTGTGCAGGTAGCCGATTCCGCATCGGGCGTCGGTGACCGTCTCACCCTCGATCTCGAGGATCAGCCGCAGCACACCGTGCGTGGAGGGGTGCTGCGGCCCCATGTTGACGACGATGCGTTCGCCGGGTTCGCCTTTACGTGCCGCCTCGACGATTTGTTCCCAGTCCTGACCGACGACAGCCACCAAGGTTTCTCCGCCGCTGCCCTCGCCGTTGGGGGTAGTGGTGTCGCTCATCAGTTGTAAGCCCTCCGCTCATCGGGCGGGGGAATCGTCGCGCCCTTGTACTCCACCGGGACGCCGCCCAGTGGATAGTCCTTGCGTTGCGGGTGTCCGTGCCAGTCGTCGGGCATTTCGATGCGCGTCAGCGATGGGTGCCCGTCGAAGATGATGCCGAAGAAGTCATAGGTCTCGCGCTCGTGCCAGTCGTTGGTCGGGTAGATACCGAACAGCGACGGGATGTGCGGATCACTATCCGGCGCAGACACTTCCAGTCGAACACGACGGCCGTGAGTGATCGACTTGAGCGGGTAGACCGCGTGCAGCTCGCGTCCGGTTTCGTGCGGGTAGTGCACGCCGTTGACGCCCAGGCACAGTTCGAAGCGAAGCCCCGCGTCGTCGCGCAGTCGGCTAGCGACCTGCGGCAGCAGTTCGCGCCGCACGTGCAGAGTCAGTTCGTCGCGGTACACCACGACTTTCTCGATGGCGTCGTCGAATTCGACCCCTTCGCCCTTCAACGCCTCGGCCAGCCGATCGACCACCTCGTCGAAATATCCGCCGTAGGGCCGAGGGCTGCCGTCGTCGATCGTGACCTGGCGCACCAGTCGTCCGTATCCAGACGTGTCGCCGGTGCCGCGCACGCCGAACATGCCCCGGCGGACGTCGATCACCTCTTTGTCGGTTTCGGCGGCGACGGGAGGCCCGCCTACCTCGGCGGCTGCTCGCTTCGGGTCGTGATCGGGTGAACTCATCGCAACAGTCCGCGCATCTCGATCGTGGGCCTGGCCGCCAGCGCTGCCTGTTCGGCTTCGGCGATGGCGATTTCGCGGTTGACGCCTAACGGCATCTCCTGAATCTTGTCGTGCAGCTTGAGGATTGCGTACAACAGCATCTCCGGGCGGGGCGGGCAGCCGGGCAGGTAGATGTCGACCGGCACGACATGGTCGACGCCCTGAACGATCGCATAGTTGTTGAACATCCCGCCCGACGACGCGCAGACGCCCATCGCCAGCACCCATTTGGGTTCGGCCATCTGGTCGTAGATCTGGCGCAGTACCGGCGCCATCTTCTGGCTGACCCGGCCCGCC
>DAIODV010000484.1:0-2257 GCA_036746615.1 Mycobacterium sp. | reverse complement strand
GCCTCGACGAGGCGCGGAACCAGAACGAGAAGGGCGTGGGCATCGGCCTGGCCAGCGAGTACCTCTCGCTCTCGGATGCGGAGTGCATCGCCGTGGCCCAAACGCTAGTAGACGCCGCCAGCGGGCGGGTGCCCGTGATGATGAGCTGCGGGCGGCCCTCCACCGCCGCCGGGGGGCAGGGCTCCCGTTCGGGCTGTCGCCCGGTCCGGGATGTCCCGGCTCGTTCGGTGAAGTCACGCAGGAGCTCCTAACTAGGCATCCGATTCGTCATCGGTATCGGCGGCTTCTTCGGCGTTGCGCGCGATGGCTAACAGTGTGTCGCCCTCGCCCAGGTTCATCAACCGAACACCTTTAGTCTGCCGACCGGCCTTGCGGACCTGCCTGGCCGCCGTGCGGATCACCCCGCCTCCGGAGGTGATCGCGTACACCTCGCTGTCGTCGTCGACGATCAACGCCCCAACCAGCTTGCCACGGCGGGTGTCGTACTGGATCGTCAAGATGCCTTTCCCGCCGCGGCCCTGGGTGGTGTACTCTTCGATCGCCGTGCGCTTGGAATACCCTCCCGACGTCGCGACCAGCAAGTATGTGCCTTCGCGGACCACATTGAGCGACAGCAGGTAGTCGTCGGTGTTGAACCGCATGCCTTGGACACCCGAGGTCGCGCGGCCCATCGGACGCAGTGCCTCGTCGGTAGCGGAGAACCGGATCGACTGGCCGTTGGCGGACACCAGCAGCAGGTCGTCCTCGGCCGAGCACAATACGGCTCCGACCAGTTCGTCGCCGTCACGCAGGTTGATCGCGACGATCCCGCCCGACCGGTTCGAGTCGAAGTCGGTGAGCGCCGACTTCTTGACCAGCCCGTTGCGGGTGGCCAGCACCAGGTAGGGGGCATCCTCGTAGCTCTTGATCTGGATGACCTGAGCGATGCGTTCCTCGGGCTGGAAGGCCAGCAGGTTGGCGACGTGTTGTCCGCGCGCCGTCCGCGAGGCTTCCGGTAGGTCGTAGGCCTTGGCCCGATACACCCGGCCCTGGGTGGTGAAGAACAGGATCCAGTCGTGGGTCGAGCAGACGAAGAAGTGGCGCACGATGTCGTCCTGCTTGAGCCCGGCGCCCTGCACACCCTTACCGCCGCGCTTCTGGCTGCGGTACAGGTCGGTCTTGGTGCGCTTCGCGTAGCCGGTTTCGGTGATGGTGACGACGACGTCTTCGCGGGCGATCAAATCCTCGTCGTTGACGTCACCGTCGGCCGCGATGATTCGGGTGCGACGGTCGTCGCCGTACTTCTCGACGATCTCGCCGAGCTCGTCGCGCACGATGCCGCGCTGCCGCTCCGGTTTGGCCAAAATGTCTTCCAGGTCAGCGATTTCGGCCTCGATCTTGGCGAGGTCGTCGACGATGCGCTGGCGCTCCAACGCCGCCAGGCGGCGCAACTGCATGTCGAGGATGGCCTGCGCCTGAATGTCGTCGATGTCCAGCAGGTCGATCAGGCCCGTGCGCGCGACGTCGACCGTTTCCGACGCCCGGATCAACGCGATCACCTCGTCGAGCGCATCGAGCGCCTTGACCAGACCGCGCAGAATGTGGGCCCGCTCGTTGGCCTTTCGCAGCCGATACGTGGTGCGCCGCACGATGACATCGAGTTGGTGCTCGACGTAGTGGCGGATCAGCTGATCCAGCCGCAGGGTGCGCGGCACTCCGTCGACGATGGCCAGCATGTTGGCGCCGAAGCTGGTCTGCAGCTGGGTGTGCTTGTAGAGGTTGTTCACCACGACCTTGGCCACCGCATCGCGTTTGAGCTCGACGACGATACGCAACCCGACGCGATCGCTGGATTGGTCTTCGATATTTGCGATCCCGGCCAGCTTGCCGTCGCGGACCTGCTCGGCGATCGAGGTGATGAAATTGTCGTGGTTGACCTGATACGGCAACTCGGTGATCACGAGCCCGGTGCGGCCTCGCGAATCTTCCTCAACCTCAACAACTCCGCGCATCCGGATGGATCCGCGGCCGGTCTTGTAGGCGTCCGAGATGCCCTGGTTTCCGACGATCAGTCCAGACGTGGGGAAGTCAGGACCCTTGACCCGCTGCATCACCGCGGCCAGCGTCGCCTCTTCGTCGGCGTCGTAATTCTCCAGCGCCCAGAACACCGCTTCGGCGAGCTCGCGCAGGTTGTGCGGTGGGATGTTGGTCGCCATGCCGACCGCGATGCCGCCCGAACCGTTCGCCAGCAGGTTCGGGAACCGGCTCGGCAGCACGG
>DAIODV010000483.1:334-2267 GCA_036746615.1 Mycobacterium sp. | reverse complement strand
TCCTCGGCAACCTTCTCCAACTGCGGGACGAAGACGTTGACGCCGACCGCGATCAGCACCCAGGCCACGACGATCGGCAGCGCCAGGACGCGGATGGTGCGGGCCAGCCGCGGTTTGCGCTCGAGTTCGTAATGCGGCGCGACGGGGATTTTGTCGGTGTCGCTCGGGTCGTCCGTCACGCGGATTTGTCCAAGCAGGAAACCTGCGCGTCCCGGGTGTTGACCTGTTGTTGGTCGACCAATTTGCCGTCGACGGTGATCCGGCAGCCGATGGAGGGGCTGTCACCTTGGGCGACGACGTAGGCGAAGATGCCGGGCATCTGGGCGACGATCGTCTTCGACCACGGCAACGTGGTGAAGCTCGCCTTCTGCGGTAGTGACTCCGCATCCATCCAGTTGACGACGCCGGTCGTCCCGGGCGGTCCCAGGATTTCGTAGATGGCTGTCTTGGCCGCGTAAGGCGGGGTCGCGTCCCGGGGATCGGGCTTAGGGAGGCCGGGTCCTGGGAAGACTCCGTTGAGCCGCAGCACTGCAACTCCGCCGATGATCAGTGCCACGACCACGACCAGCGGAACCCATGCCCGCTTAAGAATCGTCAACACCGCGTCCCCCGACTAGGAATGCTCGATGCGCTGATATTAAGGGATCTCGTCGCGTACGCCACCGCTAGCCGAACGCCATGGCAGCCGAGTTGATTCCCGAGGTGTGCAGTCGGGTGGGAGCCGTGTTGCCCCTGCCGGGCCGCGAACCGGACCGTTGCACCTGATCAGTTCGCTGGGCGACGACGTCGGTTGCCTGAGGGGGGAGACATCTAAACACCCTGCGCTACAGTCGATTCCGCTGTGATACAGCTGACCGCGCGGTCGCGCGAGCCGCGGCGATAGCGCGAATCGAACACGGCTGAGTTAGTTGTTCGACATCGATCTGAAATAAGCGCCGATTTGGGGCCATGGCGCGTACCCTGGCCGGTATGGCCAAGGTCAAGACCTGCGTACATTGCGGCCATACGTTCGATCCGAACGACCGATGGCGTGACTTGTCCGATCCGGAGTGGCTTCCGTACGCATCAGTTTTTTGTTCGCATGAATGCAGTGACCGCTACCACTGCGAGATGGTGCATTGCTGCTCGACCCACATGAAAGAGAAGGCTCGGCGCGAAGCCGCCAAACCGGCGCGATAAAGCCGGGGATACTTCCGACAATAGACACTTTCTTAATCAGCGGGTCTGGGGCACCTCGAGTTAACTTGTCACTCCGGCCAGTTCGTATGCCACGGCATCAAATGCACGCAGCGTGTCTAACATGTGCGGCTCTTGGGAGTGCGGCTGCGTGGACAACTTGGCGGCGACCAATTCTGCGGCGCGGTTGACGTAAATCATCTGACCGCACATGCCGAGGCACAACACGACGTTGCTGCCTGAGTAGGGCAACCACATTTGGTTGCGATACATCCCGCCAGGCAATTCGGTGTCGTCGGGGCTGGCGGCGAACGCCTGACGCGAATCCGGGCCGCCGTCGAGGATGTCGGCGATCCACGCCGCCGGCACCACTTGTTGGCCGGTGAGCGAGACACCGTCACGCAAGAACAGCGACCCGAACCGGATCATGTCGGCAAGACATGCGTTGATGCCGCCGTCGAAGAATCCGGTGCCGGCACCGTCCACACCGATAGTCGCGTCGCATTGGGCGCCGATGCGGCTCCACAGCAGTTCCGACATCAGCTCGGGCATCCGTTGGCCACCGGCGACCTCGCAGACCCAGCCAAGTACGTCCGTCTCACAGGAGCGATATTCGAACGGGCCGCCGTGCGCCGACTTCTGCCGCAAGGTCAACAGGAAGTCCTGCAGCGTGGAAGGGGCATCCGGACGAGGCTTGGGCGCCCACCCCATCGCCTGGTCGAGGCGGTGTATTTCCGCGGCCGGATCACCGTAGTTT
>DAIODV010000483.1:0-295 GCA_036746615.1 Mycobacterium sp. | reverse complement strand
CCAGCACGTGGCGCACCGTCGCACCGGCGTAGCCGCAGTTCGCCAAGGCAGGAACGTATGAGGTGACCGGCGCGTCAAGGTCGATCGCAGCGGCCCCGTGCAGCGCGCCGGCGACGGCTCCCACCAACGACTTGCTCACCGAGAACAGCAGGTGGCGGGTATGGGGCTCCATGCCGTCGAGGTATTCCTCGGCCACCATCGACCCGCGATAGGCGACGGCCCACCCGTGGGTGGCGGTGGCGGCCATCACCGCGCCGACGGTGGTGGCCACCCCGTTGGCGCTGGCCAATGGGAT
>DAIODV010000482.1:0-2271 GCA_036746615.1 Mycobacterium sp. | reverse complement strand
TGTTACCGGCTGGGAAGTCGAAGGTATTCATCAAGCCGCCGTTAGGGTTAACGAGATCGCCGACCAGCACGAAATGCACATCGTCAGCGGGCACACCGTCGGCTTGGAGCTGCTGCATGAGCAGCGAGGCGGCCTCGGAGCTTTGGGAGTAGCCGAAAACCACGACCGGATTCTCGGAGCTCACTCCTCCGCCGGCTATTTGGTTTTCGATATCGGAGATCATGATCTGCTGGTCTTGAGCCAGCGACGTGCCGAACCCCAGGGTTTCGGGGTTCAACGCAGACGAGCCCTCAGGTGTATACGACGACACCGCGGTGCCGGTGAATCCGAGGTGCTGCAGGTACAGCGTGTCGGCAGCATCGACGTACTGCGGGGGCGGTGTGGGGACAAGAGTGCCGCCGTAAACCAACGCCGTACCGTCCCCCAGCGGCGACTCGGCTGTGTCAACAAGCTGTATCGCTCGGACCTGAGCGTTGCGCGGCGACGGTGGTGCCGCTGACGGGACGGTGATCAGGCTGGCACCCACCAGCGCGACGCCAGCGACGACGCCGACGGCCGTTCCGACACGTAAAGCTGATCGGCGGCGATGCTGGTCATCGATGCGATTGCTTCGACTCATCCGCGAACCTCCAGACGTGTCCAGGGGCGCGGTGAATGAACCATAGACTAAGAGTCTCTTAGACACAAGCATAATTACTTAATGAAACACAAGCGCGTCACATCGCGCATTAGGGACGCTATAGCAGCGCAACGATCCCGCTGCAGGCTTCCCAGATAGCTTGCCGCACGACGACATTGGCGAGGGAACCATGGGCCGTGCGGGCTTCCGATGGCGCGATTAGGGCAGCGTCGTGTGCATCAACATCACGCTGTAGGCCGACCACAGCGACAGGTTGAAATACAGGTCATGCCCGGACGACCAGGGGTGGATAAAGGGGGCGTAGATGCCGCCGGGAAGCTGTGTTGACGTCACCAGGGTTTGCGCGGCGCTCCATGGCCCCTGGGGATTGTCCGCTGTCCGCATCACGACATTGTTCAGGCCGTCGCAGTAGAGCACGACGAACTTGTTGAGGTAATCGTTGTACTGGACCGACATCTCGCTCACGGGAGCCGGAATAACGGGCGTTGCGGCCCAGGGACTGTTCGCGATCCACGATCCTGCTCCAAAGGGATTCCACCACGGCGTGCCCCAGTATTGGTACTGGCTGAGATCCAGCACAGCGTTCTCGGGCACGCGCGACACATACGCCGGCCCCGAGCGTCCCGACGGGGTGCCAAATGAGTACACATAACCGTCGCGCCGGACGAACGCGCCCTGCTGAAAATTCTGGTTGCCCCAGTTGAACCAGACGCTGGGCACGCTGAAAAAGAAGCTCGGACGGATGGTTCCCGGGATGGCGGTCCAATTCTCGCCGTTGTCGGTAGAGACCGCGATGGCCGAGAAGTTCGTCGTCCATTGGCCCGGATTGCCCCACTGCCTGACCGACATGAAATTGACGTATTGCGTGGTCCCCACCGAAATGCCGGCGGTGGGAATGATGGTCACTTCGGTTAGGGCGACATTAAGACTGGCGATGATCTGTTTCGAAAAGTTCGATCCCGGGGGCGTCGCGGACAAGACCGGAGAGCCGGCGTAGACGTTGCCGAACACGGGATCCGGCACCGATATTCCGTCGGAGAGATTGCGGTCCGCGCTACGAAACAAGGTGTTGCTGCGCCATTGTTGGCTTGGGACACTGCAATCGCCGAATGTGTCGCCGAATGCTATGAGCACCTGGTCGTTCGCGCCGGATTGGCCGTTGTCCCACATGATTCCGAGATCGGCGCCCGAGATGGCGAAGCGTGTGTAGGTGTTGTTCGGACTGTTGGGTCCGTCTACCCAGTTGACGATCGTCGTCGTCGGCGCCGCGATCGCCGCGGCAGGGCTCGGACCCGTACCCGTGGCGTTCGGCACATGTTGCGCCGCCGGACCCGACGGGCCGGGCAGGGGCGAGGGCAGCACCGCACCTTCTTGTTGCAGCGGCGCGGAGCCTGAGGCCGCGCCAGGAAGCGGGCCCAGGGCAGGGGGCGCCACCTGGTTCTGTGCTCCGCGTGGCATGCGTCCTGTCGGCACATGTTCGACCGGCGGCCGCGCCGCCCCCGGCAGCGGCTGACCGCCGTTGGGCGTCGCCGCGGGAACCGATTGCGCGCAGGGCGCGGCGGTCGCCGAAGGGACCGCGACCACCGGCACGACGAGACCGATGGCGGCCATCGACGCCACCGATACCGCTG
>DAIODV010000481.1:0-2328 GCA_036746615.1 Mycobacterium sp. | reverse complement strand
CGATCCAAACCAGCTGCGAAACTGTCCGGCCCCCGGTGCTCGCTGCGATCAACCCGTCGACCCGGGCAAAGTGATTCCGGCGCCCACGATCAACAACGGCCTCAACCCGCTACCGGCTGACCGGTTGCCGGCACCACCCCCGCCGGTCAATGATCCGCTGCAGCGGCCCGGATCGGGCACCGTGCAGTGCAACGGGCAACAGCCCAATCCCTGTATCTACACACCGGCGAGCCCGGCAGCTATCTACGTGCCGTCCAGTGGCGAAATCGTGGGCCCCGATGGCAGCAAGTACTCGCTCGAAGACTCACACCACGTTGGGGACGACGGATGGAAGGACATGCTGGCGCCCGCTGGCTGAAACCACCGCCGCCGCTAGGGTTTACGCCGAGCCTGGGGCCTGAACACCACACCGGGCGCCGTTCAGGACATCCGCGCGCCGCGCCCCGCCGACTAGCCTCGAACGGGTGACGACTGAACGACTGCGCGTCGACCTCAGCGGCGCGCCGCAGACGATGCTGGCGACGCTGTACGCCAAGGCACTGGACGCCGACTTCGAGAAGCCGATCCTCGGTGATCGGTTCGCCAAGGAGATCGTCGAGCGCATCGACTACGACTGGAAGAAGACCACGATCACCCCGCGTCGAACGTCGTCGATAACTTCCCGGACCGCACACTTCGACGCGTGGGCCAACCAATTCTTGGCCGCCCATCCGCAGGCCGTGGTGGTGCATGTGGGTTGCGGTCTGGACGCTCGGTTCTTCCGGCTGCGGCCGGGGCCGGGTGTTGAGTGGTACGACGTCGACTACCCGGAAGTCGCCGCACTTCGCACCCAGCTCTACCCGGCGGCCGAGCACTATCACGTCGTCGCCGCCTCGGTGACCGACGCGGGCTGGCTGGCCGACATTCCGGCCGACCGGCCGGTGCTGATGCTGGGCGAAGGACTGACCATGTATCTCACCGAACAAGAGGGCACCGCTCTGCTGCGCAGGGTCGTGGGCCATTTCAGTTCAGGTGAGCTGCAGTTCGATGCTTTCAATTGGCTCGGGATCAAGTCGCAGGTGCTTAACACGGTGGTGCGCCGCTCGGGATCGACCCTGCGCTGGGCGATCAACATGCCTGACGACATCATCGCGGCGGTGCCCGGGGTGCGGCTGGTGGCCTGGCAGCGGTGGTTCGAGTCGGACACGTTTGCAAAGTTGCCGCTCTCCGCCAGGCTGATGGGCAAGGCGATGGCGTTGATTTCCGCCGCGGCGAACATGTCCCAATATCACCGCTACGCATTCGGAACAGCGTGAATTCACCTGAGACGGGAATCTTGGCCGCCACACGTTGTTGAACCAGCTATTCACACGTGAGGAGATGTCACCATGACCAGTCGGCCTGTTCTGGAACCCACCACCGAGCATCCGATCACGATCAACCCGACCCAGGCGCGGGTTGTCGTTCGGGTCAATGGCGAGATTGTCGCCGACACCCATGATGCATTGGCGCTGCAAGAATCCACTTACCCTGCCGTGCAATACATTCCGCTTGGCGACGTCGTACAAAAGGTGCTGACCCGCACTGACACCAGCACCTATTGCCCATACAAGGGTGAAGCTGCCTATTACAGCGTGACCACCGCGGCGGGCGACACCGTCGAGGACGCGATCTGGACCTACGAGCAGCCGTATCCTGCCGTCGCGGCGATCGCCGGACACGTCGCGTTCTACCCCGACAAAGCGGAGATCGCGGTCGAGCCTGACTAGGGCTCGGCCGGGCCGAACAGCTGCGCAGCCAGCTGCGTGTCGCCGTATTCGCGCAACGACACGATGAGCCCGTCGCGGGTCTCGAAGATGAAGACCGCAGGGCTCTCGTAATGCAGACCATCGACGGTTTGCCCAGTGGTCAGCGCCTCGATCACCACGCTTTCGCCGTCGTTGAAGCACTGCAGGAAGTCAAGGTTCATCTGGGCACGACGCTTGCGCCGTTCGAACTCTCGGCGCAACCCCGCCTTGTCGACGGATTCGCTGCTCTGCAGGCTCCAATACGAGAAGTCGTCGCTCAGCAGCCCGAAGCATTCGTCGGTGTCACCGCCGTCCGACAGGCACTGCAAAAACATCCACGCCAGTTCTGACTGCGGATCGTCGAACGGCGTGGTCACTCCGCCATCCTCACGCGGAACACCGTGACCGGTCAATCACGGTTGGCCGCGCACGCCCCGTCGCGAACCTATGATCAACCGGATGGTGAGTAGGGCTCGCACCGTGACCTTCGCGGGTGTCGTCAGCCCTGGGCTCACCCTTTTGCCGCTGCGCCGAGGTCCCGGCGATCCTTGCTTTCAGGTTG
>DAIODV010000480.1:0-2332 GCA_036746615.1 Mycobacterium sp. | reverse complement strand
TTCTTTACCGAGCCGCAATTGCGCCGCTGGGATGCAGCCGTCACCAACCTCATACGGCATGGGCAATTCCTCGACGAAGGAACACCTCGGCGTTGATCTTGCGCTACGCAAACCGGCTCAAACCAGGTCCGGCTTGCCGCCCAGGTGCTATACACATAGCACCATGGATGAGCCCGGCGTAATCGCCTACACCGCGCAGCTTCTCGACGCTACGGAGGCACACGGCGAGTTGGCGTTGCGGCGACTACACGCCGATCCCAGCGTGGAGTTCATCGACCGTCTCGATGCACAGACAGCCAACCTGCGTAGCCTTCGGCCCACCCCGCATCCTGAGCTTCTGACAGAGCCCGGCCGCTGGGCCTACTACCCGTGGCGTCGCGCGGTTGTGGCGGTGCTGGGCCCGCGCGGATATCGCGCCGTACGCCTGGACCGCAATCGCAATAACATCACCCCGGCGGAACAGGACCGACTGGGCGCGCTGCGCATCGGCGTCGCCGGTCTCAGCGTCGGCCACGTCATCGCGCACACCCTCGCGGCCCAGGGCTTGTGTGGCCGCCTTCGCCTGGCCGACTTTGATCATCTCGAGCTGTCAAACCTGAATCGGGTGCCTGCCAGCGTGTTCGACCTTGGGATCAATAAGGCTTGTGTCGCGGCGCGCAGGATCGCCGAGCTCGACCCGTACCTACCGGTGGAGGTGTTTGATGCCGGACTGACGTTCGATACCGTCGATGCATTTTTGGACGGGCTCGACATCGTCATCGAAGAATGCGATTCACTGGACATGAAGGCGGTCTTGCGGGAAGGCGCCCGCGCCCGCCGCATTCCGGTGTTGATGGCGACCAGTGATCGCGGCCTGATCGATGTGGAACGTTTCGATCAACAGCCTCAGCGACCGATTCTGCATGGTCTGCTCGGCGACCTCGACATCGGATTGTTGCCCGGCATGAGCAGCCGCGAGAAGGTCCCCCACATCTTGCGTCACCTTGAGGCCGAACGCCTTTCACCCCGGACGGCTGCCTCACTGTTGGAGATCGACCGCACGGTGTCGACCTGGCCGCAGGTGGCCTCGGATGTCGTGCTGGGGGCGTCGGCGTTGGCCGAGGGCGTGCGCAGAATCGGGCTCGGCGAGGAGCTTCGCTCGGGCCGTACTCGCATCGATATCGGCTGGGCGCTAGACCAACTCGGTGACCCCGAGATGGCCAAGCACCACCCCGCGCCGGCAGACCATCCCGAGCCACCGGAACTACCCGGGATCGCCGGAATCATCGCTGCCGCGGCGATCCGCGCTCCTTCCGGGGGAAATGTACAGCCCTGGTATGTCCAGGCCGGACCTACCGAGGTCACCATCGATATTGCCGCGCAACACACGTCGACAATGGACGTCGGATTCCGGGGCAGCGCTGTCGCAGTGGGGGCTGCGCTCTTGAACGCCAGGATCGCCGCCGCGACTCACCACGTTCTGGGCCCCGTCAGCCTCACCGAAAATGGCAACGGATCCCCGCTGCGCGCCACCCTGAAATTGAGCGACGGCACCGACCCCGACCTTGCCGATCTCTATCAACCGATGCTCGAGCGCGAAACCAACCGCCACCACGGCACTCCCCGGCCGATCGGCGCCGCCACCATCGAAGCGCTGCGCGTCGCGGCGAAACGGGAATGCGCGCATCTACACGTCATCACCGACAGAGACGACATCGCGCATGCCGCAACAATTCTTGCCGCGTCCGACCGCACCCGCTACCTGACGCCGAAGCTGCACAAAGAGATGGTCTCCGAACTGCGCTGGCCCGGTGATGCCGACCCCGACACCGGCATCGACGTGCGCAGTCTGGAACTCGACACCGGAGATCTGGCGATGCTCGATATCCTGCGCCGCACCGACGTCATGACCCATCTGGCCCAATGGAACGCCGGCAGCGCCCTCGGTGAAGACGCCCGGGACCGGATATTAGCCAGTTCTGCGCTGGCCGCGGTTACCGTGCCAGGGCAGGGGCTTCGCGACTACGCCAGCGGAGGAGCCGCTGTTGAGTTGATCTGGATCATCGCGCAGCAGCACGGGCTTTCTGTGCAGCCGGTCTCGCCGGTCTTTCTGTACGCCCACAACGAAACTGAATTCCGCGAGCTGTCAACCCAATTCGCGAATGAGTTAACGCAATTGCAGCGCGACTTCCGAGCCTTAGCAGGCATACCTACCGGCCATTCCGAGGTGCTGGTACTCCGGTTCACTGCCGGTCCACCGGCATCGGTGCCAAGCCGCCGCAATTTTGACCGCGGACGGGTGCTTCGTTGAGCGGTCGTTTGCTGAGGCACCGCGTATGGATTCCGAGTCCGT
>DAIODV010000479.1:0-2354 GCA_036746615.1 Mycobacterium sp. | reverse complement strand
TGATGACGAGCTTGGGCGACAGCGGCTTGCCGGTGTTCCAGGCCGGGCACTGCGATTGGCAACGGCCACACTCGGTACACGTGGCGAAATCGAGCATGCCTTTCCAGGTGAAGTCCTCGATCTTGCCGCGGCCGAACACCGCATCATCTGGCGGGTTCTCGAAATCGATTGGCTTGCCGTTGGATTCCATCGGCAGCAGCGGACCCAGCCCGTTGGGCAGCCGCTTGAAGATCACGTTGATCGGCGCGAGGAAGATGTGCAGGTGCTTGGAGTGCAGCACGATGATCAGGAACGCCAGCATGACGCCGATGTGCAACAGCAGGGAGACCGTCTCCAGGACTTCGTTGCCGGTGTGGCCGAGCGGACGCAGGATGGCGCCGAACAGATGCGACAGGAACGCGGGTTTGCCGTAGGGCAGGGTGCCGTTGTTCACGGCCGACCCGCGAACCAGTACGTAGGTCCAGATGACGTTGAAGATCATGAACAGGATCAGCCACGCGCCGCTCGAGTGCGAGCCGTAGAACCGCGACGACCGGCCGATCTCGCGCGGGCTGCGCATCAACCGGATGATCGCGAAGGTGGCGATGCCGAGGAAGACGGCGGTGGCGAAGAAGTCCTGCAGGAAACCCAGCACATCCGAGCGGCCGATGAGTGGGATGTGGAAGTTCGCTTGGAACAAGAATCCGTAGGCCTCGATGTAGACCGTCAGCAGAATGAAAAAGCCCCACATAGTGAAGAAGTGGGCCAGGCCCGGAATCGACCATTTGAGCAGCCGCCGCTGCCCGGCCACCTCGGATAGCTCAGCCCAGATCCGGCCGCCGACGTCGTCGGTGCGCCCGGAGGCGGGCTGTCCGGTCAGGGTGAGTTTGGCCAGCCAGCCGACCCGACGGAGGGCAAGCAATCCGACGATCGCCGTCATACCGAGGCCCACTACGAGTCTGATCAGCATCTGCGTCTGCACGGAGCGTCTCCCCAATTCTGGTTACTCGACGGTAACTTCTAGTATGTTACTCACTAGTAACTTAATCACCAGGCCAGCTCATAGTTACACCTTTCCCACGTTGACCGCGACAAAGGCTGCCCTAACCTAGCGCTAGCGACTAGGGAGTGCCCGGGACGTGTATCGGGGGTAGCCCGGGAATCTGCGGGACGTTGCCGTTCCACCAGTGCCGACGGGGACGCTGCGTCCAAGTCTGGGTGGGCTGCGGTGGCGCGGGTTCCGGCGTGGTCTCCGACGTCGTGGTGGTCGGCGGGGTTGACGACGGTGTGGTTGAGCGGGGCGACGTGGTTGTGTGCGATGTGGGGGTCGACGGTCGCGTGGTGGCGGGTCCGCCGCCCCCGTTGCCGGTGGCCAAGGTCATGAGGCCCCAGATGATGATCCCGATCAGAATCACCACTGTTACGCCCCACAGCGCCAGCACCCACGGCTTGAGAAACCAGGGTGAGGATGTCTCGGCGACACCGAATGGGTCGTCATCGCCATATGGTGGTGTGCTGCCCCCCACGGAGACTGATCCTACCGACGGTCCAGGTAGTCAGTCACGCGCTCCTTGAGTCGCCGCGCTTTAGAAACCGTGCGGCAACGTAATTACGGTGTGCGGCAACTGGATCGTCGACGGAATGTGCGGCAAATGGTGATGCTCGGGCGGCCCGGCCGGGGGCGGGTTCGGGTTCTGGGCCGGCGGGGGAGCGCCGCCAGCCGGCGGCCCCTGCTCGGGTGTCGAGGACGGCGACGGTTCGGTAGTGGTCGGTGACGGCGATGTGGTGGTCGACGGGGTCGTCGTCGACGACCCGCTGGGTGTCGTTGACGGCGTCGTCGTGGACGTTCCGCCACCGCCGCCGCCGTGGGAGATCTGCATGAGGCCGAAGATGATCAGCACGACCAAGATCGCGACCATCGCGGCCCATACGGCCAGCAACAGCCGATTGCGATACCAGGGGGTCGGCGGTGTCGGCGTGGGGTCCGGACTAGCGACCTGGGTGTAGTCCTGGTCGCCGGGACCCGGCGCTTGCGGGTCGGCGGTGCCGTAATTGGCCATCCGTGTGGGCCGTTCGCTCGGGTCGTCGAAAGGACTCTGAGGACTCGGAGGACCAAAGCCAGTCATCGCCCCGATGCTACTGACGTTGGGCCGAGGCGTCGGCTTCCGGTGCGGGACGTCAGAGCTGCCGGGCCACCTCATCGGCGAAAAGTCGCAGGTGTTCGAGGTCGGACAGGTCCAGCAGTTGCAGATAAACCCGCTGCGCGCCGACGTCCGCGAACGACCCGAGCCGCTCGACGATCTCGTTCGGCGTGCCCACCAGCGGAGAATTGGACCGCAGCTCGTCGACCTCGCGACCGATGGCGGCAGCACGGC
>DAIODV010000478.1:0-2371 GCA_036746615.1 Mycobacterium sp. | reverse complement strand
CGCGGTAGTCCTGCGGTTGCGACTCGAACCACTCGACGCACGGCATCGAGATCACGTACGCGGCTATGTCCTTGTCCGCCAACTGCTTCTGCGCCTCGACCGCGAGCTGTACCTCGGAGCCCGTGGCGATGATGAGCACATCGGCGTCGTCGGCGGGGTTGCCGCCGCCCAGCACGTATCCGCCCCTGGCCACACCGTCGGCGTCGGTTCCCTCCAACACCGGCACGCCTTGACGGGTCAGGATGAGGCCGACCGGACCGCTGCCGTTGCCGCGAGCCAAGATCGTGCGCCAGGCGTATGCGGTTTCGTTGGCGTCGGCGGGACGCACCACCGATAGCTTGGGGATGGCGCGCAGCGCGGCAAGATGTTCGATGGGTTGATGGGTCGGGCCGTCTTCCCCAAGTCCGATCGAATCGTGCGTCCACACATAGATGGTGTCGATATCCATCAGCGACGCCAGCCGCACCGACGGGCGCATGTAGTCGGAGAACTGCAGGAAGGTGCCACCGTAGGCGCGGGTAGGACCGTGCAGCACGATGCCGGACAAGATCGCGCCCATGGCGTGCTCGCGCACGCCGAAGTGCAGTGTGCGGCCATACCAGTCGGCTGTGTAGTCCTTTGTCGAAATCGACGGCGGGCCAAACGATTTCACATTGTCCATGGTGGTGTTGTTGCTGCCCGCCAAGTCGGCCGAGCCGCCCCACAACTCGGGGAGCTTCGGGCCAAGCGCGTTCAGCACCTTGCCCGACGCGGCGCGGGTGGCGAGCGCCTTGTCGCCCGGTTCCCAGTGCGGGAGGTCGGCGTCCCATCCGTCGGGCAACTCTTCGGCGGTCAACCGGTCCAGCAGCGCTTTTCGTTCCGGCTCACGCTGCGCCCAGGCTTCGAATTCCGGTCGCCACTTTTCGTGGGCTTCCTTGCCCCGTTCCACCAGCTTGCGGGTGTGCGCGATCACCTCGTCGCGCACCTCGAAGTTCTTGTCGGGATCGAAGCCGAGGATTTGCTTGACCGCCGCCACCTCGTCGTCGCCGAGAGCCGCGCCGTGCGCCTTGCCGGTGTTCATCGCATTCGGCGCCGGATAGCCGATGATGGTCCGCAGCTCGATGAACGACGGCCGGTCGGTGACCGCCTTGGCGTTGGCGATGGCTTCCTCGATAGCGACCACGTTTTCGCCGCCCTCGACGCGCTGCACGTGCCAGCCGTAGGCCTCGTACCGGGCGGCGGTGTCCTCACAGAGCGCGATGTTCGTGTCGTCCTCGATCGAGATCTGGTTGTGGTCGTAGAACACGATGAGGTTTCCGAGCTGCTGAACCGCCGCCAGCGACGACGCCTCGGAGGTAACGCCTTCTTCGATGTCGCCATCAGAGGCGATCACGTAGATGTAGTGGTCGAACGGGCTCGTGCCCCAGGCGGCGTCCGGATCGAACAGGCCGCGTTCGTAGCGAGACGCCATCGCCATGCCCACCGACGACGCCAGACCCTGGCCCAGCGGACCGGTGGTGATCTCCACACCCTTGGTGTGCCGAAATTCCGGGTGGCCGGGAGTCTTGGATCCCCACGTGCGCAGCGATTCGATATCGGACAACTCCAGGCCGAAACCGCCGAGGTAGAGCTGGATATACAGGGTCAGGCTGCTGTGCCCTGCCGACAACACGAACCGGTCACGGCCCAACCAGGAGGTGTCGCTCGGGTCGTGACGCATGGTCCGCTGAAACAGGGTGTAGGCCAACGGAGCCAGGCTCATCGCCGTCCCGGGATGTCCGTTGCCGACTTTTTGGACCGCGTCGGCGGCCAGCACCCGGATCGTGTCCACCGCGGCCGAATCGATCTCGGTCCAGTCATCGGGAAGGTGCGGTTGGGTGAGGGTCGAGATGTCTTCGAGAGTGGTCACAAACGGCGTCCTCGGGTTCGACAGGGTGATCGACCTCCACCCTAGTGCCGGATGGTGCGTCGATGCAGGTGCGAAAGCGCGTGAACTCGGGGCAAATTGTTGTGAGCCGACCCTGGACTACGAGTGGGCCAGGCTGGCGGTCTACCATCCTCTGTAGTAGAAGCTGCGCGCTGCTGCGATCCAAGGAGTTATTGCGTGAGCATTCGCGAGCGCGTTGCGCCGAGTCGAGTCAGCATGACTTTGCTGGCGTATCTCGCGTTGACCAAGCCGCGGGTCATTGAGCTGTTGCTGGTCACCACCATCCCGGCGATGTTGCTTGCCGCCCGTGGAGTGCCGTCGTTGTGGCTGGTCCTGTCCACTCTGGTGGGCGGCAGTATGGCTGCAGGCAGCGCGAACGCACTGAACTGCGTCGCCGATGCCGATATCGACGCTGAAATGCACCGCACCCGAGCCCGGCCACTCGTCACCCACCAGATCCCGGTC
>DAIODV010000477.1:0-2406 GCA_036746615.1 Mycobacterium sp. | reverse complement strand
GTGCCGTTCCTGGACCCCGAGGTGTTCGCGGTCGCGTCCCGATTGCCGGTGTCTGCCAAGATCACTCGCACCACGACGAAGTACGCGCTGCGACGCGCGCTGGAGCCCATCGTTCCGTCGCACGTGCTCAACCGGCCGAAGCTGGGCTTCCCGGTGCCGATCCGGCATTGGCTGCGCGCCGGCCCGCTGCTGGAGTGGGCCCATGAAATGCTGAACGCTTCGGCAACCGACGAGCTCATCGACGTGTCGGCTGTCCGCCGAATGCTAGACGAACACCGTTGTGGCACAACAGATCACAGTCGCAGGCTGTGGACACTGCTGATCTTCATGCTGTGGCACGCGATCTTCGTCGAGCACAGCGTGGTGCCGCAGATCAGCGAGCCGCAATACCCGGTGCAGCTCTAAAGGCTCTAGGCCAGTACCGCAGCGATCTCGGCGGCAGCGTCGTCGCCATAAGCGTCCGCTAACCGAGTCTTGGCAACCGCGCGGTCCCAGTTCCACTCCTGGGTGCCGGTGGACTCCAGCACCAGCACGGCAACCAGCGAACCCAGCTGCGCCGAACGCTCGAGCGACAGGCCCGCACTGCGCCCGGTCAGGAAACCGGCGCGGAACGCGTCGCCGACGCCGGTGGGGTCGGTTTGGCTGGTCTCAGGCACCACGCCGACGTGGGTGGTCGTGCCGTCGCGCTCGACGATGTCGACGCCCTTGGCGCCGAGTGTGGTTACCCGCAGGTCCACTTTCTTCAGCACATCGGCTTCCGACCAGCCGGTCTTCGACAGCAACAGCTCCCACTCGTAATCGTTGGTGAACAGGTACGCGGCGCCGTCGATGAGCTTGTTGATCTCGTCGCCCGAGAGCCGGGGCAGCTGCTGCGACGGGTCGGCGGCGAAAGCCAGGCCGAGCTTGCGGCACTCCTCGGTGTGCACCACCATCGCGTCCGGGTCATTGGCTCCGATGATCACCAGCTCCGGCTTACCGACTGACGAGACGACATCGGCGAGCTTGATATTGCGGGCCTCGGACATCGCGCCGGGATAGAACGACGCGATCTGAGCCATGTCGAGGTCGGTCGTGCATACGAAGCGCGCGGTGTGTGCGGTGTCCGAGATCAGGACGTGGTCGGTGTTGACGCCGTGCGACTGCAGCCATTTGCGGTAGTCATCGAAGTCGTCGCCGACCGCCCCGACCAGCGCGGCGTCTCCGCCGAGCACGCCGATCGCGTAGGCAATGTTGCCGGCTACACCGCCGCGATGAATCACCAAGTCGTCGACGAGAAAGCTCAGCGACACCTTCTGCAGATGTTCGGCCAGCAGGTGCTCGGAGAACCGGCCCGGGAACCGCATCAGATGGTCAGTGGCAATGGAACCGGTCACCGCGATCGTCACGAAGAAATCACCCTTCATTTCCTAAGTTTGGCGAGCTAAGCCTACCCACGGCTGCTGCCTGCCGCTGCAGCGCGTGGTGCCGCCCGCTAGCCTCCTTGGAAGAACCGACCCGAGGAGAACTGCCTATGCCCGGTCCGCATTCGCCGAATCATCCTGTCGGCGCGGACGGACCGCCCATAAGCGAACCGGTCGAAGCCGCGCCTTCGGCAGCGGCCTACCCGGGTCAGCTCCCACCGCCGGTCCCCTACCCCAAACGCCGTGGTCGACGGCTGGTCCTGGGCGCTGTGGCGGCGGTGGTCCTGATCGCCGGCCTGATCACGGCGATCGTGCACGGGGGACACAAAAGCCCGTCGACTACCGGCGCATTCTCCGAGGCCACGGCCAAAACAGCGATCCAGGGCTATCTGGACGCGCTCGAGCACCGCGACATCGAAACGATCGCGCGCAACTCGCTGTGCGGAATCTACGACGCTGTGCGCGACCGGCGATCCGATCAAGCGCTGGCCAAGCTGTCCAGCGACGCGTTCCGCAAACAGTTCACTGAAGTGCAAGTGACGTCGATCGACAAGATCGTGTACTGGTCGGACTACCAGGCCCAAGTGCTGTTCAGCATGCGCGTCGCACCTACCGGCGGCGGCAGCGCCCGCGAACATATCCAGGGGATCGCGCAGCTACTTAACCAGCGTGGCCAAGTACTGGTGTGCTCCTACGTCCAGCGGACGGCAGGCAGCTACTAGTTGAACGAGTCGCCGCAGGCGCACGAGCCGGTGGCGTTGGGGTTGTCGATGGTGAAGCCCTGCTTCTCGATGGTGTCCACGAAGTCGATGGACGCGCCTTCGACGTAGGGCGCGCTCATCCGGTCCACCGTCAGCTTCACACCGCCGAACTCCGCGGTCAGGTCGCCGTCCAGCGCCCGGTCGTCGAAGAAGAGGTTGTAGCGCAGGCCGGCGCAGCCGCCCGGCTGCACCGCGATGCGCAGCGCCAGGTCGTCGCGGCCCTCCTGGTCCAGGAGCGACTTTGC
>DAIODV010000476.1:0-2409 GCA_036746615.1 Mycobacterium sp. | reverse complement strand
CACCACGAACGCCGCGAGCCGCTGCCCGTACTGTTCGTCGTCGACGCCCAGCACCGTCGCCTCGGCCACCTCGGGATGGGCCGCCAGCGCCTTCTCCACTTCGATCGGGTACACGTTCTCTCCGCCGGAGACAATCATCTCGTCGTCGCGCCCAACCACATAGAGCCGTCCGGCCTCGTCCAGCCGGCCGACGTCTCCGGATGCCATGAAGCCCTCATGGAAGTTCTTGCCCGCACCGGAGGTGTAACCGTCGAAGCGGTTGGAGTTGCGCACGAAGATCTGACCGACTTCGCCGGTGGGCACTGGGCGAAGCTCGCTGTCGAGGATGCGAATCTCAGTGCCGCTGGCGGGTTTTCCCGCAGTGTCGGGCGCCGCCCGCAGGTCGGTGGGCGTCGCGGTGGCGATCATGCCGGCTTCGGTGGCGTTGTAGTTGTTATAGATGATGTCGCCGAACTCGTCCATGAACCGGGTGACGACGTCGGGGCGCATCCGTGATCCCGACGCGGTGGCGAACCGCAGTGAACGTCCGCTGTAGCGATGGCGCACTTCGTCGGGCAGGTCCATGATGCGGTCGAACATCACCGGCACCACGCATAGGCCGGTGGCTTGGTAGCGGTCGATGAGGTCGAGGGTGGCCTCCGGGTCGAACTTGCGCCGGGTCACCACCGTGCAGCCCATCGACGCGGCGAAAACCAGTTGCGAAAAGCCCCAGGCATGAAACATCGGCGCCACCACCACCGTCGTCTCTTCGGTGTGCCACGGCACCCGGTCGAGCATCGCTTTGAGTTCGGCCGTACCGCCGCCGGAGTGCCTGGCGCCCTTGGGGTTACCGGTTGTTCCCGATGTCAGCAGGATCAGTTTGCCGTGACGGCCCGTTTTGGCGGGACGCTGCCCACTGTGCGAGACGATCAGCTTTTCGACGGTGACATCGTGCGGCTGTTCGCTCCACGCGACGACGCGGGTGGCGTTCGGCTTGTCGGCCAGCGCGCGGTCTACCGAATCGGTGAACTCTTCGTCGTAGATCACCGTGTCCGCGCCTTCGCGATTGACCACCTCAGCCAGCGCCGGTCCGGCGAACGAGGTGTTCAGTAGCAGCACGTCGGCGCCGATCCGGTTGGCCGCCACCAGCGCCTCGACAAAACCACGATGGTTGCGGCACATGATCGCAACGACTTTCGGTGTGCCATCCGGCAGCGCCTGCAGCGCCGAAGCCAACGCGTCGCCGCGCTGGTCGAGCTCACGGAATGTCAGCGTCCCGAGTTCGTCGATCAGTGCCGGACGATTCGGGCAGCGTTGCGCTGACATCGCGAATCCGCTTGTGACGGAAAGGCCTTCGCGGCGAGCAACTGCAGCGATCCGTAGATACTTATCCGGCCGCAGCGGAGCGATGATTCCCGCGCGGACCATGGTGGCCACTAGGCCGAGCGGTGACACCGCAGTTAGCCGATGACCGGAAGGCGACGCTCTTTGGCCAACGTGTTGAGCGCCTGCTGCATGACGCGCCGGACATGGGCGTCGACCGCGTCGACGTCTGGCTCGTCGCCGAATTCGGCCCTGATGTCGACGGGCTCGAGCACCTGCATCACGATCTTGGTCGGCAGCGGCAGGTTAGGCGGGAACACCGCAGACAGCCCGAACGGGACGCCCAGCGAGATCGGCAGGATCTTCACCCGCATCAGCTTGTCCAACCGCAGCGCCTTAGCCAATCCCATGCCGCGGGAAATGTAGATCTGGTTTTCCTGACCGCCCACCGCCACCGCAGGCACGATGGGAACCCCAGCGTTCAGCGCCGCGCGCACGTATCCGGTGCGCCCGTCGAAATCAATGAGGTTCTCCGCCAGCGTCGGTCGGTAAACGTCGTAATCGCCGCCCGGGAACACCACAACCACACCGCCGGATCGCAGTGCCTCGTCGGCATTTTCGTGGTTCGCGCGAATGAAGCCGGTGCGGACGAAGAAGTCCGCGATCGGACCCGTGAACAACACGTCGTGGCTCAGCGTGTAGACGGGCCGGTCATACCCGAACTTCTCGTAGAAGCCGGTGGCGAACACCGGAACGTCCATCGGGAACAGCCCGCCGGAGTGGTTGGACACCACCAGGGCGCCACCCGCCGGGAAAGACTCAAGACCCCGGACCTCTGCGCGGTGATAGCCCTTGATCAGCGGACGGATCCAGCCCATCACGCGCTCGGTGAGCCCGGGATCCCACTTGGAAATCTCGGTCGGTTCGATATCAGTTGCCGTCAACGCATTCCCCTGGGCTTTCAGCGTGGCTTTGGGTGTGATGTTAGCTTCTCCCCACACCCGTCATGTCAATAGAAGGGGCGCGACAGCGCTATGAGCACTGTGAGCACTGAAGAACCCGAAGTCCTCGTCGAGCAGCGGGACCGGATCCTGATCATCACCATCA
>DAIODV010000475.1:519-2424 GCA_036746615.1 Mycobacterium sp. | reverse complement strand
AATGGATCGGGCGACGGATAGGGCGGTGGTGGCGCATACCGGTTTTCGGTGTAGCTCCACAGCTTTCCGCGCCGCGACAGCGGCACTTGGTCAAGCTCGTCACCGTCGCAGCCGGGGTTAGGGCAATTGTTGGCCCGCGGCGGAAAGACGTAGGTGCCGCATTGCGGACATTTTGCGCCGATCAGGTGCGGTGCACCGCTGTTGTCGGCGGCGAACCAGCCGTCGATTGCGGGTTCTTGACGGGTAGCTGCTGGCATTCGGCCAGCGTACCGACAACGCTGGCAAAACTGAAACGTGTTGCAGTTTTGCCGGGTGACCGATGAGTTCACCCGCCGCACCCGGTCATACCGTCAAAGATGCTGATCCAAGCGAAGGAGCATGCCGTGGTGATCGTCGCGGGCTATCTAGTCGTCGAACCGCAGCAGCGCGATGAGTATCTGTTGGGCTGTGAGGCTGTTGTGCAGCAAGCCCGCCAAACGCCGGGCTGCCTCGACTTCGCGATCAGCGCCGACCTGATCGAGCGCGATCGAATCAACATCTTCGAACGCTGGGAGTCGCTGTCCGCCGTCGAAGAATTCCGTGGTGACGGCGTCAGTGAGGAACAACAAGGCGCGATCGTCGACGCGTCGGTTTCGGAGTACCACGTGGGGAGTCAGCGGCTGCTGACCTGACGTCAGGCTCAGTGCTTAGAGTTAAGGCCGTGAGCCCAGCCAAGACCGCGAGCGCCAAAACGCAATCCGGCAAGGCCGCTGATGACAAGCCGACGTTGATGCTGCTGGACGGCAATTCGCTGGCGTTCCGCGCCTTCTACGCGCTGCCCGCGGAGAATTTCAAAACCCAGGGTGGGCTGACCACCAACGCCGTGTACGGGTTCACCGCCATGCTGATCAACCTGTTGCGCGACGAATCACCCACGCATGTGGCCGCCGCCTTCGATGTGTCGCGGCAGACATTTCGTTCAGAGCGCTACCCCGAATACAAGGCCAACCGGTCGTCCACCCCGGACGAGTTCCACGGCCAGATCGACGTCACCAAGGAAGTCCTTGCGGCGCTGGGCATTACGGTGCTCGCAGAGCCGGGTTTCGAGGCCGACGACCTGATCGCGACATTGGCTACCCAAGCCGAGAAGGAGGGGTACCGGGTACTGGTGGTCACCGGTGACCGCGATTCGTTGCAGCTGGTCACCGAGGACGTGACGGTGCTCTATCCGCGCAAGGGCGTCAGCGAGCTCACCCGGTTCACGCCCGAGGCCGTCGTCGAAAAGTACGGGCTGACCCCCACGCAGTACCCGGATTTCGCCGCGCTGCGCGGAGACCCGAGCGACAACCTGCCCGGCATTCCCGGCGTCGGTGAGAAGACGGCGTCCAAATGGATCAGCGAATACGGGTCGCTGCAAGCGTTGGTCGACAACGCCGACTCGGTGCGCGGCAAGGTGGGTGATGCGCTGCGCGCAAATCTGGCCAGCGTGGTGCTCAACCGGGAGCTCACCGACCTCGTCCGCGACGTGCCGCTGGCGCAGACACCGGACACGTTGCGGCTGGTGCCGTGGGACCGCGACCAGATTCACCAGCTGTTCGACCAGCTGGAATTCCGGGTGCTGCGCGATCGGCTGTTCGAGACGCTGGCGGCCGTCGAGCCCGAGGTGGACGAGGGATTCGACGTGCGTGGGGGACAGCTGGAGCCCGGCACGGTCGGGCAATGGCTGGCCGAGCACGTCGCCGACGGGCGCCGATCGGGGCTGGCCGTGGTGGGAACGCATCTGCCCTACGACGGAGACGCGACAGCGCTGGCCATTGCCGCCGCTGACGGCGACGGCGCCTACGTCGACACCGCCACCTTGACACCGGACGACGACTCCGCGCTGGCGGCGTGGCTCGCCGATCCCGAGAAGCCGAAAGCGTTACA
>DAIODV010000475.1:0-509 GCA_036746615.1 Mycobacterium sp. | reverse complement strand
CGCCGGGCGCGGCTGGACGCTGAACGGAGTCAGCTCCGACACCGCCCTGGCTGCCTACCTGGTTCGCCCCGGGCAACGCAGTTTCACCCTCGACGACCTGTCGCTACGTTATCTGCGTCGCGAGCTGCGCGCGGAAACTTCCGAGCAGCAGCAACTTTCACTGCTCGACGACACCGACGGGGTCGACGACCAAGCCGTGCAGACCGCAGTGCTGCGGGCCCGCGCGGTGGTGGACCTGGCTGACGCGCTGGACGCCGAACTGGCTCGCATCGATTCGAGCCCACTGCTGGCCGAGATGGAGCTACCGGTGCAAGGGGTGCTGGCGGACATGGAAGCCGCGGGCATCGCCGTCGATCTGGACCAATTGACCCAACTGCAAAGCCAATTCGGTGATCAGATCCTCGGCGATGCTGTCGAGAAAGAACTCGGTCTCGGCATCGCCACCGAGGTTCTGGAAGGGCAGCACGGCGAGGGCCGGCGGCAATCTGATCACGGTCGGGCTTCCCAAC
>DAIODV010000474.1:0-2436 GCA_036746615.1 Mycobacterium sp. | reverse complement strand
ACGCCCCGCCGATTACATGCTGGCGCTAAGCGTTGCGACGGGTTCGCTGCCGGTGGTGGGCAGGCATCTTGAACCGCTGGGGGGCGTCGCCGCGATGAGTGTATGGGGCTATCGGAACCTGCCGGAGTTCTTGTCCACGTCGGCGAAGTCCTGGCTGACGCCGCGCACCACCGGGGCCCGTAAGGCCGATCGAGACAAGACCCCAGCCGTCTTGGACGCTGCGCTTCGCGGGATCGTGTCGGGCAAAGACCTCGAGATCGAGTGGCCGGCGCCGGAGCGCACGCCACCATTTCGCAAGGCATTGCAACACCGTCGCTATCTGCACCGCACGTCGGTGCGATACGGCAAACACCCGGTACAGCTGCTGGACGTCTGGCGTCGCAAGGACCTACCGGTCCGGCCGGCGCCGGTGCTCATCTTTGTGCCCGGCGGCGCCTGGGTACACGGCGGGCGCACCTTGCAGGGCTATGCGCTGCTGTCGCATCTGGCCCAACTCGGTTGGGTGTGCTTATCGGTGGAGTATCGGGTCGCCCCGCACCACCGCTGGCCGGCGCACATCACGGACGTCAAAACCGCCATCGCGTGGGCGCGCGCCAACGTCGACAAATTCGGCGGCGACCGCGATTTCATTGCGGTAGCGGGTTGTTCGGCCGGCGGGCACTTGTCCGCGCTGGCCGGACTTACCGGCAATAACACCGGCATGCAGACCGAGCTCCCGGCCGACTCGGACACCTCCGTGGATGCTGTGGTGGGGATCTATGGCCGCTACGACTGGGAGGATCGCTCGACCGTCGAACGGGCCCGCTTTGTCGATTTCCTCGAGCGCGTAGTCGTCCAACGCAGGATCGACCGTCATCCCGAGTTGTTCCGCGACGCGTCGCCGATCGCGCAGATACATCCGGAAGCCCCGCCATTCTTGGTCATTCACGGCAGTAACGACACGGTGATACCAGTAGTGCAGGCGCGCAGCTTCGTTGAGCGACTGAGGTCGGTGTCGCGTTCGGTGGTCAGCTATGTTGAGCTGCCCGGCGCGGGGCACGGTTTCGATTTGACCGATGGGGCGCGCACCGGCGCGGTGGCGACCGCGGTCGGGCTGTTCCTCAACCAGATCCACCGCAACAAGATGATCGCGGCCAAAGAGGTCATCTAGTAGCCGGCCGACGGTATGGTCCCGCCATGAGGGAGGCACGCAGGTGAAAAGGCTCAGCGGCTGGGATGCGGTGCTGCTCTACAGCGAGACACCGAATGTGCATATGCACACGCTGAAAATCGCCGTGATCGAGCTAGACCCCGACCGCCGCGACTTCGATATCGACACGTTCCGCAGAGTCATCCACAGTCGGCTCTACAAGCTGGAACCGTTCTGCTATCAGCTGGTCGACATTCCGTTGAAGATGCACCACCCGATGTGGCGGGAGAGCTGCGAAGTCGACCTGACCTACCACATCCGGCCCTGGCGTCTGCCCGCGCCGGGCGGTCGCCGCGAGCTTGACGAAGCGATCGGCGAGATCGCGAGCACCCCGTTGGATCGCAGCCATCCGCTGTGGGAGATGTATTTCGTTGAGGGACTGGCCAATGACCGGATCGCGGTCGTCGGCAAGATCCATCACGCGCTCGCCGACGGTGTTGCCGCGGCCAATCTGCTGGCTCGGGGCATGGACCTTCAGGCCGGGCCGCAGCGCGACCGGACGAAGTATGTCGCCGACCCCGCTCCGAGTAAGGGCGAGCTGGTCCGATCGGCCTTCGCAGATCATGTGCGCCACATTGGGCGGATCCCTCGGACGATCGGCTACACCGCACAGGGGATTAACCGGGTGCGCCGCAGTCCGCGCAAGCTGTCGCCGGAACTGACGCGGCCATTCACCCCACCGCCGACGTTCATGAACCACATGCTCACCCCGGAGCGCAGATTCGCCACCGCCACACTGGCATTGGCGGATATCAAAGAGACCAGCAAGCGGCTCGGGGTCACGATCAACGACATGGTGTTGGCCCTCTCGTCGGGCGCATTGCGCAAACTGCTGCTGCGTTATGACGGCAAGGCCGACCACCCACTGCTGGCTTCGGTGCCGGTGAGCTTCGACTTCTCGCCAGATCGGATCTCGGGCAACTACTTCACCGGGATGCTGGTGGCATTGCCCGTCGACGTCGACGATCCGTTGGAGCGGGTCCGGTGCTCCCACGACAACGCTGTCGACGCCAAGGAGAGCCACCAGTTGCTCGGACCGGAATTGGTCAGCCGGTGGGCTGCCTACTTTCCGCCGGCGCCATCGGAGTCGCTGTTCCGCTGGATGGCCAGCCGAGACGGCCAAAACAAAGTGCTTAACCTGAACGTCTCCAACGTGCCTGGCCCCCGCGAACACGGGCGGGTCGGCGGCGCACTGGTCACCGAGATCTATTCGGTGGGCCCGTTGACCGCCGGCAGCGGCCTGAACA
>DAIODV010000473.1:0-2469 GCA_036746615.1 Mycobacterium sp. | reverse complement strand
CGGGCATAATCCGGCACCGGGCTTGCCGATCATGTCGCGCATCAACAACACGTTGGTGATCTCGGCGATCATCGGTACCGCGTGGCGATGCTGAGTCAGGCCCATCGCCCAGCACGCAACGATGCGCGGCGATTGCGCCATCATCGCCGCGACCCGCCGCAGCTGCGCCTCCTCGATCCCGGTGGCCTCTAACACCGTGTCCAAGTTGACGGCCCGCGCGTGTAGCTCGTACTCGGCGAAATTGGCGCAGTGGCCGGCGATGAAATCGCGATCCACCACGGTGCCAGGAGCGGCATCGTCGGCCTCCAACAGCAGCCGGGCCAGCCCGGCGAAGAGCGCCATGTCTCCGCCGAGGCGAATCTGGACGAACTCATCGGCGATCGCGGTGCCGTGTCCAACCACCCCGTGGACCTTTTGCGGATCCTTGAACCGGATCAGGCCGGCCTCCGGCAGCGGGTTGACCGCAATGATGCGGGCGCCGTTGGCCTTGGCCTTCTCCAGCACCGTCAGCATTCTCGGATGGTTGGTTCCCGGGTTCTGCCCGGCGATGACGATCAGGTCGGCATCGATGACGTCCTCGACGGTGACCGAACCCTTCCCGATCCCGATCGACTCGGTCAACGCCGCCCCGGACGACTCGTGGCACATGTTCGAGCAGTCGGGCAAATTGTTGGTGCCGAAACTGCGCACCATCAGCTGGTAGAGAAACGCCGCTTCGTTACTGGTGCGCCCCGATGTGTAGAACACCGCCTCGCCTGCGCTGCCCAGCCCCCGCAGCTCGCTGGCGATCAGCTGATAGGCGTCGTCCCAGCCGATCGGCCGGTAGTGAGTATCCCCGGGGCGCAACACCATTGGATGCGTCAGCCGGCCCTGCTGGGAGAGCCAGTACTCCGGCCGCTGCTGCAAGTCGACGATGGAGTGACGCGCGAAGAACTCCGGTGTCACCACCCGGGTGGTCGCCTCTTCGGCGACGGCCTTGGCGCCGTTCTCGCAGAACTCGGCGAGCTTGCGTCCGCCGTGCTCTTCGGGCCAGGCGCAGCCGGGGCAGTCGAAGCCGTGGCGCTGGTTGAGCCGCGCCAGCGACGCCACCGTGCGCAGCGGACCCATCGACACCAACCCGCGCTGCAGCGACACCAGTACCGCCCGTACACCGGCCGCCTCCCGTTCGGGGCCGGCGGCGATCACCGCGTGCTCGTCGTAAACCACCTCGGTGTCACGCTCACGGCGGCGGCTTCGATACTTCACCGGCCGCGGAACCTCAACCGAAGAACATGTTGCGGCGCCCGGCCAGCAGCTGATACAGCGTCTGCTGGATGGTCTCGCGCACCTGGTCGGTCAGCTCGAAGGTGACCATTGGATCGTCGGCGTCCGCGCCGCCGTAGTGCGCGGTGGGAATCGGCTCGCCAAAGGCGATGTGCCACTTCGACGGCAACGGCACCAGCCCGGCCGGACCGGCCAGCGGAAACAGCGGGGTGATCGGGAAATACGGCAGACCGAACAGTCGCGCGAGCAGCCTGACGTCGGTCAGCATGGGATAGATCTCTTCGGAGCCGACGATCGAGCACGGCACGATCGGCGCCTTGGTGCGCAGCGCCGCCGCCACGAAGCCGCCGCGGCCGAATCGCTGCAGCTTGTAGCGGTCCTTGAAGCGCTTCCCCAAGCCCTTGTATCCCTCGGGGAACACTGCGGTCAGCTCTCCGGAGGCCAGCAGCCGATGGGCATCGGCGGTGCACGCCATGGTGTGGCCGGCCTTGCGGGCAGCCTCGCCGATCATTGGCAGGTCGAACACCATGTCCGCGGCCAGCAGCCGCAGGTCGCGGTGGGCAGGGTGTGCGTCGTGAACGGCGACCGAGGCCATCAGGCCGTCGAACGGCAGCACACCGGCGTGGTTGGCCACGACCAACGCCGCGCCAGTATCGGGCAAGTTTTCGACGCCGCTGACCTCGACCCGGAACCACGACTTGAAGAAGAACCTCAGCAGCGGGCGCACGATCGCGTCGTTGAAATGCGGATCGAACCCGAACTCGTCGACGCGGTAGTCGCCGGTAAGGCGGAGCCGCAGGAACTCAGCGACAGCACTGACCTTGTTCGCGAGCTCATTGCCGGCCTCGTGGGCGTCGGATTTGGCGTCGGCAGCGCGCCGATGCTGGTCAATCTCGCGGACCACCGCGGCGATCTGATCAGCCGACGCGCGGGTGTCGGGTTCGGAGAGCAGAGAGGGGTGCTGACGAGACGTCTGAGTACGTTGGCCGGCGCGCCGTTGCGCCGCAGCGCGCCCTGTATTCGTATGTAGCGGAATGACTTTCGCCTTCGAATCGCCCGCCATTAAGTTAAACCTCCCCCCACCCCTAATTGCCACTAATTGGTTTTGACTCGGCCACCAAAGCGCTGCGCTGCTGCTACGGCTCGACCTTCAATAGAGGCTACCCCCCCCGGATCGATAATGGGAGTCAGAGCCCTGCCGCGAAC
>DAIODV010000472.1:0-2490 GCA_036746615.1 Mycobacterium sp. | reverse complement strand
TCCAGCACGACCGTGCGGGCCGGCATGTTGATACCGAGCGCCAGAGTTTCGGTGGCGAAGACGGCTTTGATCAGCCCCGCGGTGAACAGCTCCTCGACGGTGTGCCGAAACACCGGCAGCAGTCCGGCGTGGTGGGCGGCGATCCCGCGCAGTAGCCCTTCGCGCCACTCGTAGTAGCCGAGCACCGCCAAGTCGGAGTCCTGCAGATCGCCGCAGCGGTGGTCGATCACCTCGGCGATCTGCGCCCGGTCCTCCTCGGTGGTCAACCGCAACGACGAGCGCAGGCACTGCGCGACAGCGGCGTCGCACCCGGCCCGGGAGAACACGAAGGTGATCGCCGGCAGGAGGCCCTCGGTGTCGAGCATGCCGATCACGTCGGGCCGCGACGGCGGCCGGTAAAAACTCGGCCGACCCCCCCGGCCCCGGCGGGGCCCGCGCCAGTCCGTCAGCCGATCGGCCTCGCGGCGATGGGCAATGTGGCGCAACAGATTTGGATCGACGACCGCCTGACGCCCATCCCTCGCGCCGACGGCCTTGTAGTCGAACAAGTCGAAGATGCGTTTGCCGACCAGCATGTGCTGCCACAGCGGGACCGGTCGGTGATCGTCGACGACGACGGTCGTGTCGCCGCGCACAGTCTGGATCCAGCCACCGAACTCCTCGGCATTGCTCACCGTCGCCGACAAGCTGACCAGGCGCACCTCGTCGGGCAGATGCAGGATGACCTCTTCCCAGACCGCACCGCGCATCCGGTCGGCGAGGAAATGGACTTCATCCATCACTACATAGGAAAGTCCTTGCAGCACAGGCGAATCGGCGTAGAGCATATTGCGCAGCACTTCGGTGGTCATCACCACGACGGGGGCATTGGCGTTGACAGACAGATCGCCGGTGAGCAAGCCGATCTGGTCTTTGCCGTAGCGAGCCACGAAGTCGCTGTGCTTCTGGTTGCTCAACGCTTTGAGCGGCGTGGTGTAGAAGCACTTGCCGCCGGCCGCAAGTGCCAGATGGACCGCAAACTCGCCGACGACGGTCTTACCTGCTCCGGTCGGCGCACACACGAGAACCCCGTGGCCGCTTTCCAGTGCCGCACAGGCCTGCTGCTGAAAGGGATCGAGCCCGAACGCCAATTCCGCTGTGAACCGGGCTAATTCACCGGCGGCGGGGTCAGGTGACGTCTTCATGTATCGGCGTCGGGGGGTCGATCACCGAGGCGTCGTCGTCGGCGAGAGCGTTGAGCGCTTCGCGTTTGGCTTTTCGTTTGTCGTGCACCCGGGAGATCTGGATGGCTAGTTCGAGCAGCAGCGTCAGCGCGAGCCCGAGGGCCGTCATCGAGAACGGGTCGGAGCCCGGCGTGAAAACCGCTGCGAACACGAACATCACGAAGATCAGGCCGCGCCGCCAGGACCGCAGCCGAGCGTAACTCAGCACGCCGACGAAGTTGAGCATCACGATCAGCAGCGGGAATTCGAAGCTGATACCGAAGACCAGCAGCAGGTTGATCAGAAAGCCGAAGTACCGGTCGCCGGACAACGCGGTGACCTGCACGTCGCTGCCGACGGTCAGCAGGAAATGTAATGCCTTGGCCAGCACCAGATAAGCCAGCACCGCGCCGGTGACAAACAATGTCGCCGCCGGGATGACGAACGCCACCGCGAAGCGGCGCTCCTTGCGGTACAGCCCCGGCGTGATGAACGCCCACAGTTGGTAGAACCACATCGGGCACGCCAGCACGACTCCCGCGGTCAGCGCGACCTTCAGCCGCAGCATGAACTGGTCGAACGGTGCGGTGGCCAGTAACCGGCACTGTCCGTTAGCGCCGATGTCCGCCCGCGCCGACGCCGGCAGCGAGCAGTACGGGTGTCGAAGCCATTCGCCCAGGCTTTCCAGTCCGAACAACGAGTGCGAATACCAGACGAACCCCAGCGTCGTGGTGAGCGCGATCATCGCCAGCGAGATCAGCAGCCGGGCGCGCAGTTCGGTGAGATGGGCGACCAGCGACATCGTGCCGTCGGGGTTGGTGCGGCTGCGACGAAGTCGCGGATCTAACCGCCTGAATAGACCGGTGGTACGCACAGTGAGTTAGGCGCTCGGGCGCCGCGCCGGCGATGCCAGGCTTAGGCCGAGCGTCCGTCAGCCGCTGGCGGGTCGACCCGCTCGGACTGGACCGGCTGGGCTGCCGTGGGCGGGGCCACAGATGTGTTCGGCTTGGCGTCGTTCTGCAGCTCGCGGACTTCGGACTTGAAGATTCGCAACGACTTGCCCAGCGAACGTGCCGCGTCGGGCAGCCACTTGGCGCCGAACAAAACGACCACCAGGACCGCAATGATTGCCAAGTGGCCCGGAGTAAGAGCGTTCACCTTGAATTACCTCCAGACGTCCCCACGATGCTACCGCGCCGCGGCCTGGTAGGACTCCAGCGCGGCCGCTGCGGCATCGCGCACCCGGTTGGCCAGCGACTCCGGCGCCAGCACGCGGACGGCCGAGCCC
>DAIODV010000471.1:0-2492 GCA_036746615.1 Mycobacterium sp. | reverse complement strand
GTGAACCCCGGCCGATCGATCTTCACGGCCAACCAGGAGGGCCAGACGCTGCCGGTAGGACCGCCGGAAAAGGCGGTCATCCGCGGGGACTTGTTCATGTCCCGGCGTACTGCGTCCGATCAGCGGGTACTGGCAGTGCATCTGCCGAACGGCAGTTCACTGTTGATCTCCAAGAGCCTGGCGCCGACCGATGCGGTGATGACGAAGCTGCGCTGGGTGCTGTTGATCGTCGGCGGAGTCGGCGTCGCGGTCGCCGCGGTTGCCGGTGGGATGGTCACCCAGGCTGGGCTGCGCCCGGTGGGCAGGTTGACCGAGGCGGCCGAACGGGTGGCGCGCACCGACGACCTGCGGCCCATCCCGGTATTCGGCAGCGACGAATTGGCCCGGCTCACCGAAGCTTTCAACTTGATGCTGCGTGCTCTGGCCGAATCCCGGGAACGTCAGACCCGTCTGGTCGCCGATGCGGGTCACGAACTGCGCACCCCACTGACCTCGCTGCGCACCAACGTCGAACTTCTGATCGCGTCGTCAGCTCCTGGCGCCCCGCCACTGCCCGAGCAGGAGATGGCCGATCTGCGCGCCGACGTGATCGCGCAGATCGAGGAATTGTCCACGCTGGTAGGCGATTTGGTGGACCTCACCCGAGGCGACGCAGGCGAAGTCATTCACGAGCCGGTCGATCTCGGCGAGGTCATCGACCGCTCCCTGGAGCGAGTACGACGGCGCCGCAACGACATTGAGTTCGACGTTGAGGTCACGCCGTGGCAGATTTACGGAGACTCTGCGGGCCTGTCGCGTGCGGTGCTGAATCTGATGGACAATGCCGCGAAGTGGAGTCCGTCAGGGGGGACCGTCGGAGTCAAGCTCAGGCAGTTGAACCCGACGCACGCCGAGTTGGTGGTATCCGACCATGGACCAGGGATACCGGAGGCTGAGCGGGCGCTGGTATTCGAGCGGTTCTTCCGCTCCACCACCGCGCGGGCGATGCCCGGCTCCGGTCTCGGGTTGGCGATCGTCAAACAGGTGGTGCTGCATCACGGCGGGGCGCTACGCGTCGAAGACACCGTCGCAGGCGGTGAACCGCCAGGAACGTCGATCTATGTGTTGCTGCCGGGACGCCCGATCCACACTGCGGAATACCCAACTGCTGAGGCAGATGCGACAGATGTTTCCGCTTCGCCGCCTCCGGGGAACTCATCACGCGCAGCGAACGTTATCTCAGTCGAATCTCAGACCACGCAGGCAGGGTAGTGATCCAGTTACTGTAGGTCTGAACCGACTGTTCAAGGAAAGAGCGACCTAGCGACATGACGAATCACCCGAGGTATTCGCCACCGCCGCAGCAGCCCGGGTACCAGCCGGTGCCCGATCAGCGTGGGGCCCCAGGCTATTCGGGCCATGGGCAGCAGCAAACATATCCCCAGCAGTTCGACTGGCGCTACGGTCAGCAGCCGCCCTACCGGCAGCCGTACGGCTCGTTCGGTGGCAGCCCGGCCGGCGGCCCACCGCCGCCGCAGCCCGGCATGCCGCGAAAGCGTTCTCGCGCAGGAGCATTGACCGTTGGTGCCGTGGCGATCGCAGTCGTATCGGCCGGCATCGGCGGTGCGACGGCGTCGATCGTCGCGCACAACGGGCATCTGCCTTCAGTCGCCGACGGAACGTCATTGGGCGGGGCGGCTCCCAGCGTGCCCGCGGCCAACGCTCCGGTGGGCACGGTCGAACAGGTCGCCGCCAAGGTGGTGCCCAGCGTCGTCATGCTCGAGACCGATCTCGGTCGCCAGTCCGAGGAGGGTTCGGGCATCGTCCTGTCTTCCGACGGGCTGATCCTGACCAACAATCACGTCGTCGCCACTGCGGCCAATCCCGGTCACCCCAATGCACCGCGCGAGCGTGGTGGCCCGCGGGAGCCAGAGCCAGGTGGCCCTCAGGACCCCGACAACCAGCCTCCTGACAGCCAGGCTCCCGTCGGAAAGCCGAAGACCACGGTGACCTTCTCCGACGGGCGTCATGCCGAGTTCACCGTGGTGGGCGCAGACCCCACCACCGACATCGCAGTCGTTCGGGTGCAAGGCGTTTCCGGCTTGACGCCGATCACCCTTGGGTCCTCGGCGAACTTGCGCGTCGGTCAGCCCGTGATGGCGGTCGGGTCGCCGCTGGGCCTTGAGGGCACAGTGACCACCGGCATCGTCAGCGCCCTGAACCGGCCGGTGTCGACGACCGGCGAGACCGGTAACCAGAACACCGTCCTTGACGCGATTCAGACCGACGCCGCGATCAACCCTGGTAACTCGGGTGGCGCGTTGGTCAACATGAGCGGCCAGTTGGTCGGCGTCAACTCCGCGATCGCCACCCTGGGCGGCGATTCGCCCGATGCGCAGAGCGGTTCGATCGGACTTGGCTTCGCGATTCCGGTCGACCAGGCCAAGCGCATCGCCGACGAGCTGATCAAGACCGGAACGGCGGCGCACGCGTCACTGTGCATTCAGGTCACC
>DAIODV010000470.1:800-2519 GCA_036746615.1 Mycobacterium sp. | reverse complement strand
CGCGCTGTCGTCGTGGTTCGCGACCACGCCGATCGGTGGTGAAATGGCCGAACATTCCGACGTCATCGCGGCGCTCGCTGCGGCGTTCGTCAACTCGCTCGGCACCGCCGACCCGGCGACCACGGAAAGGCGGGCCCGCTGGCTGGTCCGCGTGATTACGTCGCTGCTGATTTTCCCGGCCCGCGACGCCACCGAAGAGCAGGCGATGGTTGCGGAGTTCGTCGTCCCGATTGTGGTACCGGTTGAGAAGGCGGCACCCGCGTAAAGCGATGCAGCAGCCATGCCAACGGGATGGTCACCGCCAGCGTCGCCACGAACAGCCCAATCATCGAACCGGTGTAAACGTGATCCTGCATCACGTAGACCATGGCGAATTCCATTGTCACTAAGTGGATCAAGAAAATCTCGTAGGAGATCTCCCCGAGCCACACCATTGGCCGCGTCGCGAGGAACCGGCAGTACCAGCCCTGGTTGCCGAGAGCCAGCGGCGCCACCGCCAGCCCAGCGATCGCCGCGTAGAACACCGCTTTGTACAGCGCTTGGCTCAGGCCAAGCGGCGACGTCGTGGGATCCCCGGCAATCGGTGTAGAAGCAATGAAGTAGCAGATGACGGCGAGCGGTAGCGCGGCAAATGCGTAACAGCGCACCCCCATTGCCTGCAGCACCGTCAGGCTCATGCCAGCGAGGAACCAGATCAGGTAGGTGGGCAGCCACAGCCGGGCTCCGTTGGGCACTGAGGTGATGAGGTGCACCAGGACCAGCCACGCGGGGGAGATCAGCGACAGCGCGCCGAGACCGACCAGCACCAGCCTCGGCCGCCATTGCCGTCGGCACAGGACCACCAGTAGCAAGTACGCGAGCAGTGGAAGCACCACGTAGAAGGCGGCTTCCACCGCCAGGCTCCACATCTGGGTCAGGCCCTGATGCAAATATCCGGTTATGTAGTTGCCGGTGTAGATCTGCGTCAACGTCAGGTTGCGCAACAATCCGATCCAGGTGTGCCCGGCGTTGGGCCCAGCGGTTCGGAAGTGGTAGATCAGGTAGGCCAACAGCACGGTTACGACGTAGGCCGGCATGATGCGCCGGACCCGGTGCCAGGTATAGCGACCTACCGACGGCTCGGCACCACCGGTAGCCGCCGATTTCACCCAGGGCCGGAACAGCAGGAAACCGGACAATACAAAGAAGATTGGGACACCGATTTCCATCCGGGAGCAGACCAGCCCGAAGTAGCCTTGCGGGTATTTGCCGGTGGTGTACGCCGCGTGGGTCCCGACCACCAGAAGTGCGGCAACCGCGCGGATACCGGTCAGCGACGCGACCCGGTCCGGCCCAGAGACCTGTTCGAGTCCGCCTTGGTCGGCCGTGGCGTCGGCTCGGGTCATCCGGACTGTTCCCGCCGCGGCCCCTGACGCTTGGGCTTGTCTCGACCGCGGTCGGGCTGCAGGTTGATCAGCACACCGGAAATGCGGGTCCGTTCAAGAGCTTTAAGTGTTTCGCGAGGCAGCTTGGCCGGCAGCTCGACCAGTGAGAAGTCGGGCTTGATGGTGATGTGGCCGAAATCGCTGCGGTGCAAGCCGCCTTCGTTCGCGATGGCTCCGACAATCGCGCCCGGGCCGATCTTGTGGCGCTTGCCGACCGCAATGCGGTACGTGGCGAACCCCTTCCGGGGGCCCTCGCCTGCTTTGCGGGCGGATTTGGCGGGCCGGTCCTCGCGCT
>DAIODV010000470.1:0-790 GCA_036746615.1 Mycobacterium sp. | reverse complement strand
CGGGCGGCGGCTCCGGTGCCATAAGGAACGCTTCGCCGTCGCGCGACTGCAACGCCAGCGCCGCCGCGATGTCGGCCATCGGCACGTCGTGCTCGCGCTCGTAGTCTTCGACCATCCTTCGGAACAACTCGAAACCCGGCGAGCCGAGGCTGTCGGTGATCGAATCCGCGAATTTCGCCACCCGCTGCGCGTTGACGTCTTCGACGCTGGGAAGCTCAGCCTCGGTGAGCTTTTGCCGGGTCGCCTTCTCTATTGCCTTGAGCAGATGGCGCTCTCGCGGCGAGACGAACAGCAACGCGGCGCCCGACCGCCCCGCCCTGCCGGTGCGCCCGATCCGATGCACATAAGACTCGGTGTCGTGCGGAATATCGTAGTTGAGCACATGCGATATCCGCTCGACGTCGAGCCCTCGCGCAGCAACATCGGTGGCGACCAGGATGTCAACCCTGCCATCTTTGAGCGCGGCAATGGTCCGCTCGCGCTGGCCCTGCGGGATGTCGCCGTTGATGGCTGCCGCCGAAAACCCCCGGGCGCGAAGCCTTTCGGCCACTTCTTCGGTAGCTTGCTTGGTGCGAACGAACACGATCATCGCCTCGAACGGCTCAACCTCCAACACGCGGGTGAGCGCATCCATCTTGCGCGGGCCGGCGACCTGGATGTAGCGCTGCGAAATATTCTCCGCGGTCGCGGTTTTCGCCTTCACGCTGACTTCGGTCGGATCGTGCAGATACTTGGCAGTGAGCTTGCGAATCGCCGGCGGCATGGTCGCGGAGAACAACGCAACTTGTTT
>DAIODV010000469.1:0-2521 GCA_036746615.1 Mycobacterium sp. | reverse complement strand
CGACGACATCCGTAACGCCGCATCGGCCGAATGGAACGGCGCGCTGTCGCGCATTAAGGTGGCCAGCAGCAATACCAGCGAGTTGCAGACCTTTTACACCTCGCTCTACCGATCTTTATTGCACCCCAACACTTTTAACGACGCGGACGGACGTTACCTCGGATTCGACGGCGGCATCCACACATTGGAAAAGGGGCACACCCAGTACGCCAACTTCTCCGACTGGGATAGCTACCGCTGCCTGGCCGCCCTGCAGGCACTGCTGTTTCCCGAGCGTGGCAGCGACATGGCCGGGTCGCTGGTCAACGACGCCGAGCAGAGCGGATCGCTTCCACGTTGGGCGCTGGCGAATTCGGCGACCGGCGAGATGACCGGAGACAGCGTCGCACCGCTGATCGTCAACCTCTATATGTTCGGCGGCAAGGACTTTGACCCCAAAAAGGCGCTGTATTACATGCGGAAGGCGGGTACCGAGGGCGGTGTCGGGCGGGGCGGTTACGTGGAGCGGCCGGGAATCGCCATCTACCTGCAGCACGGCTATGCGCCGCAGACCGAGGAGTTCCGCGGCGATCACGGAATCGACGGTGCCTCAACCACATTGGAGTGGTCGGTCGACGACTTCGCTATCTCCCGATTGGCCGACGCGCAGGACGAGGTCGTGATTGCCGCCGAGTTCCGGACCCGAGCGCCCTACTGGCACAACCTGTTCAATCCGGCGACCCATTCAATCTCGCCGCGCAGTGCCGAGGGTATTTTCCTGCCCGGCAACGGATTTTCCGGACCCACGTCGGATTTCGGCCAGGACGGCTTCGAGGAGGGCAACGCCGAGCAGTACCTCTGGTTGGTGCCGCAGAACATCGCGGGGCTGGTGAACGCGATCGGCGGCCGGCAGCCAGCGGCCGACCGGCTGGACCGCTTCACGACGCAGCTCAATGCGGGCCCCGACAAGCCGAATCTGTGGATCGGCAACGAGCCCGGCTTTGGCGTGCCCTGGCTGTACAACTATGTCGGCCAACCGTGGAAGACCCAGGAGAAGGTTGACAAGGTCCGCACGGAATTGTTCGGCCCCTCGCCGGCTGGCGAGCCCGGCAACGACGACCTGGGCGCGATGTCGAGCTGGTATGTCTGGGCCGCGCTCGGCCTCTACCCGATCACACCCGGAACGCCGATCCTGACGGTGAACACGCCGCTGTTCGACCGGGCCGAGATCGCGCTTCCCGCAGGCAAATCCATCAGGATCTCCGCGCCGGGCGTAGCGAACGGCATGAAGTACATCAACACGCTGAATGTTGACGGCAAGCCCACAGATCAGACGTTTTTGCCGGAGTCAATCATCCACGATGGCGGCGATGTCGCGTTCTCGCTGGCGTCCGTCCCCAACAAAGGCTGGGGGGTTGCCGAGTCGTCCGCGCCGCCGTCGTTCGATTAGGGCGTCGGCTGCTGGGCGGCAGTTATGTGTTCCGGCTGGAGCATTCTCTCGCCTGATCTGCCGCGGCGAGGCTGAATAAACTGCTCGACCCGAAGCGTGAATGCCCGGTCGGCACCGCGAGCACGTGCCCGTTCGGCCTCCACTGCGCGATTCCGCCCGAGCGCTGCAGCGCGGCTCGCACGTGCGCCGGACGGTGATTCCAGCTCACCACGTACAGGTCATCGCCTTCGAGGAGCACCACTCCGTCCTCGTCCACAGACGCGGTGACCGGGATCGCCTGCGGCGGTTCCCGCAGGGATATTTTGGCTTGGATCCAGTGCACCCGATGGCCGGGCCCGTATGAGTCGCACGGCGTGTCTGTGTCGGATGAATTCCACGAAATCTCGGACATGGAGACTCCCGATTCCGAGCCTCCGCGTGGGAGGCGCTCTTGCCTGCACCGGTTGGTGCGGGCCGCTTCGTCATCCGAGCCACCCACGAGCGTGGGGTTGGCGTGCCGTCCAGTCGGAGCTTGGCGACGGCATCTCGTGAAGCAGATTCAGGATATCGACGGTGACCGACACTGGTCGGTCGAGGCGGTCTCGGCGTTCTTCGCCTAGCGTCTTCTTTGAAGGGGGTAATCGGTCGCAATGAATGAGTTGAAGTTTCTGGAGTTGCACGGCGATCGGGTGGCCTATCGCGACGAAGGTCACGGGGAAGTGGTGCTGCTGATCCATGGCATGGCCCAGAGTTCGGCCAGCTGGCGGTCGGTGTTACCGCAGCTGTCGAAGAAATTCCGGGTGATCGCGCCGGACTTGCTGGGCCACGGCGAGTCGGACAAACCGCGCAGTGACTACTCGTTGGGCGCGTTCGCGGTCTTGCTCCGCGATTTCCTCGACGAACTCGGCGTCAGCCATGCCACCGTGGTCGGTCACTCGCTGGGCGGCGGTGTCGCGATGCAGTTCGTGTATCAGCATCCCGACTACGCGAAGCGGTTGGTGCTGATCAGCAGCGGCGGGCTGGGTCCCGATGTCGGGTGGATTCTGCGGCTGCTCTCGGCGCCCGGGGCGGAGCTGGTGTTGCCGGTCATCGCGCCGAAGCCGGTGCTCACTG
>DAIODV010000468.1:0-2535 GCA_036746615.1 Mycobacterium sp. | reverse complement strand
GCCATGCACCTGGTCGTAGCGGGAGATCACGATGTTGTCGAAGTCGAGGTAGACCGCAACGCGGCCCTCGCCAAGGTCGGCCATGGGACCAGTCTGGAGGAATTATGTGCGCAGCGGATCTCTTCCGGCCCGTTGCCGCAGGCTCCACCGGCCGAGGGCATATATCGCCACCAGATCAAGCGCGATGGCCGCCAGATTGAACCAGTGGTAGGTCGCCACCCAGACGGCGGAGATGACCAACGACGCCGAGGCGATCCCGAGGGCAAGGAGCGGTGCCCCCGGTATGTCGAAGATCAGTAGCGCAGCAGTGCCCCCGACGACGAGTCCGGTGACGAGGAAGAGCCAGCCCTGCCAATAGTCGATGGTGTACAGGCCTTCCAGAAAACTGTTCAAGCCGCTGATCGCCAGCACCACCCCCGCGGTGAACGGCAGGCGTGACACATCGGCCTGCGAGGGCCGCCGGCCAATGCTTTGCGGTTCATGAGTCATCTCCCACGTACTACCCGCGCTGCCCAACGAGTAAACGGCCTGGTCAACGATCGAAAATGATTGGGACGCTCAGCGGCCCGCGGATCGCTGACGTGTCGCGCCAGGTCGCCGCGCCGGCCAGTCGCGGTTTGCGCGCAAGAATCTGCTCTAGTGCCACCTTGATTTCGAGTCGCGCCAGTGCGGCTCCAAGGCAGTAGTGGGCGCCGTAACCGAAAGTTATTGGCGCCGAGCCGCTCCGGTTTAGTCGGAACTCATTTGGGTGGTCGAAGACGGCTGGATCGCGATTGGCGGCAGCGATGACGACCAGAGCCTGATCGCCGGCCGAAATTTCTATGCCGGCGACCAGTTGATCCTCGGTCGCGGTGCGAGCGGTTGCCTGCACTGGCCCGTCGAGCCTCAGCAGCTCGTTGAGCAATGCCGGGTCGGCCGGGTCGAGGTCGTCGATCAACCGGGAGCCGTCCGCCCTCGGTTGCAGAAGTCGAAGGATCGCTGTGCCCAACAGATTCGCGGTGGTTTCATGGCCCGCAACGGCGATGAGGATCGCGGTGATGACGACGTCGTCAAGCTCCAACGCCGGGTCGGCGGCGATGAAGCTGAGCAGGTCTTCGCCGGGGTTGACCCTGCGGTCGGCGGCGACCGATAAGAACTCGGCGATCAAGGTCGCGAATGCCGCGGCACCGGCATTGATTTCATCGGAGTCGGGCATCGCGCCGAGCATTCGGATAATCGCCGGGGACTCGGCGCGTAGTTGGTCGGCGTTGTCGGGATCGAGCCCGAGCCATTCGGCGGCCACGGTGAGCGGAAGCGGCAGGGCGATCTCGGCCATGAAGTCGAACGGCGTGCCTGCGGCGGGGTAGTTGATGACGGACTCAGCGATGGTCTGGACGCCGTCGGACAGGCCGCCGATGAAAGAGGGTGTGAACACATCACGGACTGAGTCGCGCAGTCGCCTGTGGTTGGCTCCGTCGGTGAGCAACATGGACCGATCGACCATTTCCGAACCCACGGGATCGATCGCGGCGCGCGAAATCGGGTTGAGCCGTGGATCACTGGTCCAGCCCGGTTCGCCGAGCACGTGCCGCGCGGCCCGATAGCCGAGAACCAGCCACGCCCGCGCGGTGTCGTCCCATACCACGTCGCCATCGCGACGACATTGCTCATAAAACGGGTAGGGGTTTGCGGGATCCCACGGAAGGCGCGGCGCCGCTGTTTTGGGTGTGGTGGTCATCGAGGCTCCAGTCCGAAAGGCAGGCCGCGCTTACGCGCCCAGGCGACATGCTCTTTGCCGAGCGGCGTGATCGGCTCGGCGACACCGTCAAGGTCGTCGATGTGAACAGTGGCGCCCAACGCGCCGCATATCGTGTTGATGCTGAGGAACATCCGGTTGACGAACACGAAGTCGTCGGGCACCAGCATGCGGCGAATCGGGTGGTCAGCCGCAAACGCGACCAGACCCTGTGTGGCACGTCGAGCGGTGTCTGCGCTGAAAGTGGCTGGCTGGGGTGCGAGCAACTCGTAGCACAGACCCGCCCACCACTGACTGACGTCGTCGGCTGTCAGCGCGGAATCGGGTGCCAGGAAACCAGATTCGGTCATCAGGCGATGCAAATCGTGCTGACGTCCCTCAATCGCAGCGCGGAACATGAGCAGGAAGCTGCGGCGCTGAGGCTCGGGCAGCACTTTGACGCAGCCGAAATCGACGAACCCAATTGTGCCGTCCAATCCGAAGCAGTAATTCCCGGGATGCGGATCGGCATGAAGCAAGTTCGCGTGGCGGTAGGACCCCGTGGCGAACCGCAGGATTACCTCTGCCCAGGTGTCCTTCAGATCCTGGTCGGCGTGTTGTGCAGCGGCCCAATCTATTCCGTCGAGATACGTCATGGTCAGTATTCGGTCACCGGAGGCCTCTTCGATGACTTGCGGGACTAGGATAAATGGGTGATCCCGATAGAGTTCGCTGAACATGGTGATGTTGGCGGCCTCATGCCGGTAGTCGATCTCCTCGGAGATGCGCTCGTCGCCGAAGAACGGTGTGGCGGGCCCCGG
>DAIODV010000467.1:0-2564 GCA_036746615.1 Mycobacterium sp. | reverse complement strand
AGGGCTCGGCCCTATACCCGTAGCGTTCGGCACCTGCTGGGCCGCCGGACCCGACGGGCCGGGCAGGGGCGAGGGCAGCACCGCGCCTTCTTGTTGCATCGGCGCGAAGGCTGAGGCCGCGCCAGGGAGCGGACCGAGCCCCGGCGGTGCCACCTGGTTCTGGGCCCCGCGCGGCATGCGCCCTGTCGGAGCATGTTCGACCGGCGGCCGCGCCGCACCCGGCAGTGGCAGAACTCCGTTCGGTGCCGCCGCGGAAAACGACTGCGCACACGGCGCGGCGGCCGCTGGAGGGGCCCCGACTACCGGCACGACGAGACCGATGGCGGCCATCGACGCCACCGATACCGCTGCGAGTCGCGGAAATACCCACACGTCAAACCTCCGATGGGTGCCTGGACTTTCCTAAACGCGCAGGGCCGACCCTGTGACGATAGTGACTGCAGTGGGAACTGAGGTCAGTGATACGCCGGATCGGTATCGGGTTGTCATCGTGTCGCAATCACCACCGTGCGACTGGGCAACACCGGTATCGATCCGGATACTCAACAGTCATGACTGGCTACGGCGATGGCGAACTGTCGGATGCCCAGATCGCGGCGATGTCACCAGCGCAGCGCAAGGACCTGATTCAGCGGCTGGAGCGTCCGGTTCACGAAGTGTTTCCACCAGCAATCGCGAAACGCATGCGGCGCAACCGATTAACTCTGATGGTCGGCGGAGTCATCGCGTTGATCCCGTGGATGATCTACCTCGGCTTAACGCTGCCGACGAACTATGTCGCCCATAACTGGCCGGCGACGTGGATCGGCTTTGACTGTGTGCTCGTCGCTTTCATGATCGCAACAGCGGTGCTGGGCCTGCTGCGCCGACAACTGGTGCTCCTCGCCGCGTTCACTACGGGGGTTTTGCTGATCTGTGATGCCTGGTTCGACGTCATGACGGCCGACCCGAGCCAACTTCGGGTGTCGGTGCTGACCGCTGCGCTCGGCAACCTGCCGGTCGCGGTCATCATGATTACTGGCGCGGTGCGGATCGTGCGGGTGACGGCGACACGGCTGTGGTTTCTCGACCCCGGGACGCCGGTGTGGCGCCTGCCGTTGCTGCCGTAGCCGGCACAGATCCGGCGTTGTGACCCTCCCCGCCGAAAGCACGGTAACCTCATTCTCACAGTGCCCCTAACGCGCGATAACGGAGGCGGGATGGCCACACACGACGTAGCCGACGAAGCCGAACCGACGACGCGTGCTGCCCGCTTCATCAAGACGGCCGTCGAGATCCTCGGCGAGACCGGGCGCACCGACTTCACCGTGCAAGAAGTGGTCGCCCGCTCCAAAACCTCATTGCGGGCCTTCTACCAGCATTTCAGCAGCAAGGACGAATTGCTGATTGCACTGCTGGAGCGAACCATGGCGCTGTCGGCGCAAACCTGGCGCGCCGAGACCAATGGCCTGGATAGCACTGCCGCGATCAAACTGATCATCGACCGCGTCAGCGCAGAGCCTGAGTCGAGCACCCAGGACAGCCTGAACCGGGCGATGAACCTCTACAACCAGCACTTGGCCGAAACCCGCCCTCAGGACTATGCCCGGGTGCTTTCCCCGCTGCACGAGCTGATCCGAGACGTCGTGCAGCGCGGCATCACCGAAGGGGTTTTCCGGCCCAACCTTGACGTCGGGCCCGCCGCGGCGATCGTCACGCAGACCATCTTGGGCGCTCTCCGATTGCATTGGCTGGGAGCCGAATTGACCGGTGCGCCAATCGATGCGGCCCACCTGTACGACTTCTGCGTGCGTGCTCTTGGCGCCGACGACCGCGAGCAATTAGCGTCGCCGTCACTCAGTGAGCTGTTCAGCCAGATCGGAATACGGCCGGGCGAGCGCAATGGCGAATTCGCGATGACGTTGCCGGTCAGCCCCCAGGTCGTCAACACTTCGGGCGCGCTGCAGGGCGGCTTGGTCGCGACACTCGTCGACGTCGCGGGCGGACAGTTCGGGCTCGACTACCTGCAGGACGGCACCACGATGACGACCGCGGACCTCTTCATCCGCTACCTGCGGCCGATCCGTCAAGGCTCGGCGTACGCGGTGCCGCGGATGCTGCGCAGTGGCCGGCGGGCGATGGTGATGCAAATCGACGTCTACGGCGACAGCGGCGGCGAGGAGGAACTCCTCGCGACGGCGACGGTGAACTTCGCCGTCATCAACGGGGCGACCCCGAAGGTTCCCGACTGGCCGCGGGCGTGATCCCCGCCCAGCGCGATTACAGCTTGTTACGCAGAAGTGGTAACGTCATTACCACCCACTGAGAACTCAGACTTCTGCAAGGAGATCGCCATGCCGTCTCGCGAGCTTTCCTTCCCGGTCTTCGACGCCGACAACCACATGTACGAACCGCAGGAAGCACTGACCAAGTTCTTGCCGGACAAGCGCAAGAACGTCATCGATTACGTGCAGGTCCGCGGCCGCACCAAGATCGTGGTGCGCGGCCACATCAGCGAGTACATCCCCAACCCGACGTTCGAAAAGGTCGCGAAGACGGGGGCGCAGGAGGAGCACTTCCGCCAC
>DAIODV010000466.1:0-2591 GCA_036746615.1 Mycobacterium sp. | reverse complement strand
TGGCGCCGCTCCTCCTCATCGCTTCGCTCTGCATCGTCGCCAGCGCGGTAGTCATTGCCTCTTAACGCTATCGGATTCACACCAGAGACCACCGTTGCAGGGCGTCGTGTGCCGTGTCGTCGCCGGCGTTGATGGTGACGGCTTGTACGTCGTAGGTGCTTGCCCAGACTGCGTTCGCGACGGCACGAACGATCGACAGATCATCGCTTGTGTCGTTGTCGCTCCCGGCGGTGACCGTCACCGACATGTCGCCGGTCTCGACGTGCCACGCGGATTGCGGAGCAACCGCAAGTACATCGGCGTCTTGGTGTAGCGAGCGCAGGTCGTAGCCGATGTAGGTGGCGCGCTGTTCGGGCACGGCGTGTACCGCGTCGCGTGCGGAATTGACGCCGGACAGAACCATCAAGCTGGGCAGCCCGGCGGCGTTGGCGCCAGCGATATCGGTGTTCAGCCGGTCGCCGATCACCAGCGGGGCGCGAAAGTCGCCGCGCGCCAACGCATCTGTCATCAATGTCGGCGCCGGCTTGCCCGCAACCTGGGGCTTGGCATCGGTTGCTGCCTTCAGTGCGGCCACCATGGAGCCGTTGCCGGGCAGCAGACCGCGTTCGGTGGGCAGGGTCGCGTCGACGTTGGCGGCGACCCACAGCGCTCCGGCGCGGATGGCCAACGCCGCCTCGGCGAGGTTGATCCACGCGGTTTCGGTCGAGTGACCCTGGACCACGGCGTGGGGTTTGTCTTGGAACAGGCGCACCGGCCGTAGCCCGACCGCCGCGATTTCGTCGGCGAGCGAATCGGTGCCGACCACCAACACCCGCGACTCCGGCGCTAGTTGAGCCGCGAGCACGTGTGCGGCGCTTTGGGCGCTGGTGACAACATCTTCCGCCGTTGCCTTCAGTCCGATGTCGCGCAGGTGGTCGGCCACCTCGTCGGCACTGCGCGAGGCGTTGTTGGTGACGAAGAGCTTGCGGCCGGGAGCCTTATCCAACGAGTCGGCCGCGCCCTCAGTGAGCTCATGGCCGCGGAACACGGTCCCGTCTAGATCCAGAAGTAGGCAATCGTATTGCTGCGCAAGCGTTCCCACGTCAGCCGAGCTCACTGACTCGGTCTTCGGCGTCGGTGGCACCCTCGATGTCGGCGGCCGCGGCGCGCAGGAACCACTCCAGTGCTTCCTCGCGCCGGTCGAGTGCCAGCAGCGTCTCGGCATACGCATAGAACAACCGGGCTGCGGTCGTGCCTCTGCGCGCGGGGTCCAGCTGCGGTGTGGACAAGACCGTGAGGGCTTGTTCGAGCTGACCGAGATCAGCGCGGGCGCCGGCAGCGACGATACGTAGCTCGTCGGCTTCGTCGCCGGTGAGCTGGGCCGCCTCCGGCCCGCGGGCAAGCTCAAGTGCCCGTTCTGGTCGGCCCAGGCCGCGTTCGCAGTCGATGATCAGCGGAAGCAACGGCGACTTGCTGCCCATTCTGCGGGCCGCGCGCAGTTCAGCTAGCGCCTGCGCCCAGTCGCCGCATTGGTAGGCGGCGATCCCGACCGCTTCCCGAACGGCGGCGATACGGCCCGAGCGGGCCCGGGCGGCCCGCGCATGGCTCAACGCGGCTTCCGGGTCGTCGTCGATCAGCTCGCCCGCGGCGACCAGGTGGCGGGCCACTGCGTCAGCGGTGGCGCGATCTAAAGTGCTGAGCTCGCGGCGGATCTCGGGTGCCAGTTGCTTTGCTTCGATTTCAGGTGGAATCGGCGGGGTCGCGCTGTCCTCGTTGGTGGACGGATGTTGGGGTTGCGCTCTGCGCGCGCGCCCCGGGCCCGACGTTGGCCCTTGAGACCGCGGCGCCCGACTCGGTCGCGGTTTACCGTTGCCACCGCGCGTGTTCTCGACCACTCGTACCCTTCATCCCCGTACCACTTTTGATGGTGTCCTATCAAAGGTTAGAGGGCGTTCGCCGGAGGCTGTCCGCCCGGTAACGTCGCGAGCGTGTTCGACTGGGATCACAACGCCTATTACCACCGGTTGCTGCTCGATCAAATACCACAGCATTGCCATCGTGCGCTGGATATTGGTTGCGGCGCTGGATCTTTCGCGGCGCGATTAGCACGTCGAGTTGAACACGTCGACGCGGTCGATCGTTCACCGGCAATGATCGACATGGCCAAACGGCGCGCCCCCGACAATGTGAATTGCATCCTCGCCGACGTCTTGACTGATCCGCTCCCCGCCGGTGCCTACGACGCGATCCTTTCGATCAGCGCACTGCATCACATGCCCCTCCAGGACGCACTGCTGCGCTTCGCAAATCTGCTCCGCCCCGGAGGAGTACTCGCGGTCGTCGCATTGCCTCGACGGGATCTGCGCCGAGAAGTACACACGGAGATCGCTGCCGCGCTCGGACATCGCTTACTCGGCGCGGCGTTCGTGACTGCCAGATCGGTCGGTAGCAACGACTGGTTCGCGAAGGACGGCGCCCACGCCGCGATGCCCGTCGTCATGGATCCACCACTGACAACCCGACAAGTCGCCCATCAGGCCGGCGCAGTGCTACCGGGCGTGCGGGTTCGCCGACTCGTTTTCTGGCGTTACCTTCTGCACTGGGAAAAGCCA
>DAIODV010000465.1:2246-2594 GCA_036746615.1 Mycobacterium sp. | reverse complement strand
GGCAATTGCGGTCGATCAGCACGATGTCGCCGGGCCGGGTGAGCGCCTGCACGACGATCTTGTTTGCCGTCGACGTCCCGTTGGTCACGAAGTAGGTCTCGTTGCTATTCCAGGTTTTCGCTGCCTTGTCCATCGCCGCCCTGATGGTGCCGTGCGGATCCAGCAGCGAGTCCAGTCCGCCCGACGTCGACGACGTCTCGGCCATGAAGATGTTGCGGCCATAGAACTCGCCCATGTCATGCAGCGATTTGGAGTTGAAGATGCTGGCGCCGCGTGCGACGGGAAGGGCGTGGAATTGGCCGGCCGGCCGCGCCGCGTAGGCACGCAGCGCGTCGAAAAACGGTGTGG
>DAIODV010000465.1:0-2236 GCA_036746615.1 Mycobacterium sp. | reverse complement strand
ACGTCGTTGAGCCGGTAGAAGGTCCGGTCGTAGACGTCTGACTCGTCCTCGGTCTCGGCGGCGATCGACTCGTCGGTGAGCAGATAAAGGTCTATGCGTGGCCGCAACTCGCGGATCCACTCGCCGCACTCGATGCAGTCGTGGGTGCGGTCAGTGGCGATAACCTCGTCGTTGGCCCCCAGCAACGAGTTCATCAGCGGGACCCGGTCACGCGACCGCAACGGAATGTCGTGTCGGATGATGGCCGCCTGAATCTCGCCGTTCAACGCGACGGCAGTGATCGCATCCTCCACGCTGGTTACGATCAAAAGTTCGATTTGCACCTCGTCGCTCGGATCGCGAAGCGCGCGCAGGCATTCCGCCAAGCCCTCGGGAGCCGTCGGCGGCGAATCATCCGCGAGCAGAACGGTATAGAACTGCTGTTCCTTGGCCCGCGCCACCAGCTCCTGATCGGCCAACGACGCCGATGTGTCGAACAGCGCTGCGCGGTCGCCGTATTCGGACAACAGCCGCACCGCGAGCGACACCTTCTCCTCGAGGCTCACCGTGGCCAGGTTGTCCAGATACTCGCGGAATACCGCCAAATTCTCCGCACCGGGGTAGATCCAGTAGCGCTCGTAGGCACTCAGCCGGTTGATCAGGCGCTTGGCCCTGGCCGCTTCGTGGCTGGTGTCCAGTCCGGCTCGGTCAACTACGGCGAGCTGATGGCATGCGTCGTCGAGCAGATTCCAGGTGTCGACGCGCGAGTACGACGGGTTCGCGACTGCCGCCAACGCGGAAACGTGAAGCCGCCTCGGGCGCCTGCCGTTTCGGTCCATCTCGCCAGTGTTCACCTTTTGGCGGGTCAACGAGCGTGAAACTGTTGCGAGTTTTTCGCCAGATAACCGCAGCAGTTTCACGTTCGGCGGATTAGTCCACCTCGTCGTCGTTCCTGCGGCCGCGGGTGAGCTCCATCCACCGTCGAACCGGAAGGTCCCAGCGCCTGGTGGGCTCGGCGTCGGTGACGTCGGACAGCGATCGCACCACGGCCTGCGTCAAACCCATGATCGCGGCCATCACCGGAAGCAGCGGCCGAAATGGCTGCGCCGCCGAGCGAACCGTGTCGATCCGCCGGGCCAGCATGTAGCGCTCGATCGCGTGATAAAGCCACGCCCCGACGGCCAACCCATAAATCGCCAACGCCGCCGCGATCGCCGCCTGCCCGTATGCCGCGCACATGACCGCGCCCAGCACGACCGTCGCCGCCATCACGGCCGCGATCAGCACGCGCAGCTCGAGCCGAGTCATGACTTCTGTTCGCGGACCGCTTCAGCGGCAGCCCGGATCTGTGGCGTCACCAGCATCACCTGGCCCAGCACCCCGTTCACAAAACCCGGCGAATCGTCGGTGGACAGCTCCTTGGCCAGCTCCACTGCCTCGTCGACAGCGACCGGCTCCGGCACGTCGGCGGCGTGCAGCAGCTCCCACACTGCGACCCGCAGGATCGCCCGGTCGACGGCGGGCAGTCGTTCCAACGTCCAGCCCTGCAAATGCGCGGCGATCAAATCGTCGATGTGTGCTGCGTGCTCGGTTACGCCGCGGGCCACCATCGCGGTGTAGGGGTTCAGCGGCGCAACTTCAGGCTTGGCCTCGGCCAGCGCGGTGCGCGCCTCGGCCGCTTCGGCCGGTGTCACCCCGCGGGCTTCGGCTTCGAACAACAGGTCAACGGCGCGCTTGCGGGCCTGGTGGCGTCCTTTAACAGGACGCGCAGGCCGCGCCGGCTCGTCAGGCACGGCCTAGGTAGCTACCGTCGCGGGAGTCGACCTTGAGCTTGTCGCCGGTGTTGATGAACAACGGCACGTTGATCTGCGCACCGGTTTCCAGCGTCGCCGGCTTGGTGCCGGCGCTGGACCGGTCGCCTTGCAGACCGGGCTCGGTGTGCGTGACTTCGAGTTCGACGGTTACCGGCAACTCGAGGTAGAGCGGCGCGCCGTTGTGGAAGGCCACCTGCACCGGCATTCCCTCCAGCAAAAACCGCGAGTCATCGCCGACCAGGGAGTCCGGCAGGTGGTGCTGCTCGTAGTCCTGGCTGTCCATGAACACGAAATCGGATCCGTCGCGGTAGAGGTAGGTGGTGTCGCGCCGGTCCACGGTGGCGGTCTCCACCTTCACGCCCGCGTTGTAGGTCTTGTCGACCACCTTGCCGGACAGCACGTTCTTCAGCTTGGTCCGCACGAACGCCGGTCCCTTGCCGGGT
>DAIODV010000464.1:0-2605 GCA_036746615.1 Mycobacterium sp. | reverse complement strand
TCGGGGCGGCGCCCTTCGTGGGGTCGGCGGCCGGCGTCCCCCGCCGCCCCGTCGGCCTGGTCCAGCCCGGTGACACCGAATTGGTCACGGCGCCCGCGCCTGAGCCCGGCGAGGGGGAAGCGCTGCTCCGCACCACCTACGTGGGCCTGGACGCCGCGGTCCGAACCTGGCTCAACGACCAGCCGGGCTATCTGCCGCCGGTGCAGCTGGGCGAGGTGATCCGGGCGGCCGGGATCGGCGAGGTCGTGTCGTCACACTGTGACGCGTTCGCCGTCGGCGACGTCATCACCACCCTGACCGGTTTTCAGGAGTACGTGATCGTCCGCGACGACGTCTTCAGCACGCCCATTCCCGGCGAAAGCGATCAGTTGGCGATCATGTCGGTGTACGGGCCGACCGGCGCGACGGCCTATATCGGGATGACCGACGTCGGTCGGCCGCAAGCCGGGGACACGGTTGTGGTTTCGGCCGCGGCCGGCGCCACAGGGTCGGTGGCCGGGCAGATCGCCAAAATCGCCGGCGCCCGGGTGGTGGGCATCGCGGGCGGGCCGGAGAAGTGCCGGGCGGTGGTTGAAGACTTCGGGTTCGACGCGTGCATCGACTACAAAAACGAGGACCTCGAAGCCGCGCTCAAAGAGCACTGCCCCAAGCGCGTCAACGTCTACTTCGACAACGTCGGCGGACCGATCCTCAACGCCGTGCTGGGCCGGCTGGCGACGAACGCACGCGTCGTCCTCTGCGGCGTCATTTCCAGCTACCTGACCGGCGAGCACCCTGGACCAGCCAATTACGTGAACCTGCTGTCCAAAACCGCCACGATGCAAGGGTTTAACGCGCTCGATCAGTGGGGCCGCTTCGACGAGGCCTTCGCTTCGCTCCGCCAGTGGGAGCACGAAGGCCGAATCAAGGCCCGCCAGACCATTTTTGAGGGCATCGAGTCATGCGTCGACGCCCTTAACGGGCTGTTCACCGGGGCCAACATCGGCAAGATGTTGGTCAAGCTGAGCGAGCCCACCACGGGCTAGCGCAGTTCTTGGATGCGGATCATGGTGCCTGCGGGGTCACGCACGGCGCAGTCGCGAACTCCGTAAGGCTGCTCGGTCGGCTCCTGGACGATGTCGGCGTCGCTGGCCTGCAGCCGTTCGAAGGTGCCATCGAGGTCCTTGGTGGCCAGGACGAGCAACGCGTAGGTGCCTTTGGCCATCATCTCGGCGATGGTGCGGCGTTCGTCATCGGTAATGCCAGGGTTGGCGGCCGGCGGGCTCAAAACAATTGATGTGCCAGGCTGATTCGGCGGACCGACAGTGATCCAGCGCATTTTGCCCTTTCCGACATCGAGGCGGACCTCAAAGCCCAAAGTGTCGCGGTAGAACGAAAGCGAGGCCTCCGGGTCGTCGTGGGGGAGCATGCTCGAGTGAATGGTGATGTCCATGACGGTCACGGTAGGTGCAACGTGGAAGCGGGCGCTTCTCGATTCCTGACCGGTCTGGTGACTTGCTTCTCCATACATGACGGCAGCCCCGCCGTCGTGCGAGCGGTCTGGTCCCGATAGCTACTGGGCGACATGCCGACCAGCTCGGTGAAGCGGGTGCTGAAGGTGCCCAGCGACGAGCAGCCGACGGCGAAACAGACCTCGGTGACGCTCATGTCGCCGCGCCGCAGCAGCGTCATCGCGCGTTCGATACGTCGCGTCATCAGGTAGGAGTACGGCGACTCGCCGTAGGCCAGTTTGAATTGGCGGGACAGGTGCCCGGCAGACATATTGGCGTCGCGGGCGAGCGCCTCGACGTTCAGCGGTTGCGCATAGTCGCGGTCGATTCGGTCGCGGATGCGGCGCAAGCGGGCGAGGTCGCGCAGGTGTTGTTCGTCGGCAGGTCTAGATCCCACCTGCGCGATGGTGCCACGACGCGTTGGGTTGGGGCGAGCCTCGCCGTCTGCTGTAGGCTTTCCACCTGCTGCCGGTGATTCTCCGACGGCACCGGGCTGTGGCGCAGTTTGGTAGCGCACTTGACTGGGGGTCAAGTGGTCGCAGGTTCAAATCCTGTCAGCCCGACCAGCGGCCCGTGCTTAACAGGACAATGGCGGGGTAATCCAGTGCGATGAGGCGAAAAGATGTCTCCGTGGACGGATCTACGGCCGCGTCGGCCCGCATACGCGACCTCGAGACCATTGATACCGAGCTGCACTTGGTAGCGGTGGTACTCGAGATCTCCCATACCAACTTCTGTATTCGGGGCGACTCGAATCAGATTTGCCGCGTCCAGCTCGACCTCGGCCCGCGACGCCGCCCCCCGCTGATACTTGATCATCGCCATGTTCCCCAGCCCCATCGAGTCGGCCTTCCACATGATCTCGGGGGCCAGGTCAAAGCGGCCGGTCCAGTTGTTCATCTTGCCGCCATTGCCGATCGCAATCGAGAACGGTTTCTCTGAGTCGAAGCCCGCCGGGGTGATGATCGTACGGACCACCTTCCGCGTGGCAACGTCGATCACGGAGATGGTCTGGCCACCGGAGTCGCAGACGTAGAGGGTCTTGCCATCGGGAGTTATGTCCAGCGAGGTGGGATCCGATCCGACGAGGATTGGCGCGGCATAACGACCCGTCC
>DAIODV010000463.1:0-2614 GCA_036746615.1 Mycobacterium sp. | reverse complement strand
TAATCGATACGGGTCATCGCACTCCTGTAATCCAACGGGGAAAGCTTTGGGTCACCCGGCTATCTGCAGGTATGGACGCGTGCGGACGCGCGACGTCGACGCCGCGGGTTGAGCGCACACACAGACCACGCCGGAAACTTACGGACAGAGCGCGCCGGCTGCGAGGGTTCGGATCAACCAGAAGAAATCTGGCTAACGGGAATTCAAGGCTGCGCCAAACGGCTGAAAAGCAACGATGGCTATAGTGGGATTATGCAATTCGCCGCACAGCCGCGCCCTGTCCCGTCGCGCTGCCTCGCCGTGCACTGTTGTTGCTGTTGTTGTTGATTTCCTGACGCCCGATGGCGCTGGAAGGTGTGTCGCACCGGTTCAGCCCCGTGGTGCTAGCTATTCCGACCGAAATGGCCATAGAGTTCGACATTAGCTGGATGGCCGACAAGCCCTGGTCCGACATCGTTGGAGACGGATATAAGTGAGTATCGCCGAGGACGTCACGCAACTGATAGGGCGCACGCCCCTGGTCCGGTTGAACCGGGTCACCGACGGCGCGGGCGCCGATGTTGTGGCAAAGCTGGAATCGTTCAACCCTGCCAACAGTGTCAAGGATCGCATTGGCGTGGCTCTGATCGACGCGGCCGAGGAAGCGGGCCTGATCAAGCCGGACACCATCATCCTCGAGCCGACCAGTGGCAACACCGGCATTGCGTTGGCGATGGTGGCCGCCGCCCGCGGGTACCGGATCACGCTGACCATGCCCGAGACAATGAGCGTCGAGCGGCGCAAGCTGCTGCACGCTCTCGGCGCCGAGCTCGTTCTGACGCCGGGACCCGAAGGTATGCCGGGTGCCATCGCCAAGGCCGAAGAATTGGCCAAAAACGATGAAAAGTATTTCATCCCACAGCAATTCGAGAACCCGGCCAATCCGGCAATCCACCGCAAAACCACCGCCGAAGAGGTGTGGCGCGACACCGACGGCAAGATCGACTTTTTCGTGTCCGGGGTCGGCACCGGCGGAACCCTGACCGGCGTCGCCCAGGTCATCAAGGAACGCAAACCCTCGGTGCAGTTCATCGCCGTCGAGCCGGCTGCGTCGCCGGTGCTGTCCGGTGGGCAGAAGGGACCTCACCCGATTCAGGGCATCGGCGCCGGGTTCATCCCGCCCGTACTGGACATGGATCTGGTCGACGAGGTCATCACCGTCGGCAACGACGACTCGATCAACCTGGCACGCCGCCTTGCCCGGGAAGAGGGGCTGCTGGTCGGCGTCTCGTCGGGCGCGGCGGTCGTGGCCGCCCTGCAGGTCGCTCGTCGCCCCCAGAACGCCGGCAAACTCATCGTCGTCGTGCTACCCGACTTCGGCGAGCGGTACCTGAGCACTCCCCTGTTCGCCGACGTGACCGATTAGCCATGCTCGCAGACATACGGCGCGACATAGCGGCAGCCCGGCTACGGGATCCCGCCGCCCCCACCACGCTGGAGGTGATATTTGCCTACCCCGGCGTGCACGCGATCTGGGGTCACCGGATCAGCCATTGGCTGTGGAAGCGCGGCGCCCGGGTCGCCGCACGCACGCTGGCCGAAGTCACCCGCATTCTGACCGGGGTCGACATCCACCCGGGCGCGACGCTGGGCCCCGGGCTGTTCATCGATCACGCGACCGGGGTGGTGATCGGAGAGACGGCGGAAGTCGGCGAGGACGTGATGCTCTACCACGGCGTCACGCTCGGCGGCAGCGGCAGAGACACCGGCAAACGGCATCCGACGATCGGTGACCGGGTGATCATCGGCGCGGGAGCCAAGGTCCTCGGCGCGATCAAAATCGGCGACGACAGCCGTATCGGAGCCAACGCCGTCGTGGTCAAGGAAGTGCCGTCCAGCGCTGTGGTGATCGGAGTCCCCGGCCAAATCATCAGCCGCGCCAGGCCCGGAACCGCGGATGACTCGATGATGCCCGATCTGGTGGGCGTGAGCCTGCAGTCGTTGCTCACGCGGGTTGCCAAATTAGAGGCCCAGAACGACGGCGACGCACAGACCGGCCGCGTGATCCGGCCGCCGGAGGCCGGGGTGTGGCACGGCGAGGACTTCTCCATCTGAGCAGCTCGACAGGACAACCGCACCGATCTGGACGATGATGGACCGATGCGACTGCCTCTCATGCTTGCCACCGCCGCCGCGGTGATTGGGCTGGCCGTACCCGCGCTGGCCGACCCGGGCGACCCTGCTCCCGGGCCCGTTCCCGACGATCCTGCTGCTGATGCACGCTTTCTCGACTCGCTGAAAAGCGCGGGAATGACCTATCGCAGCGGTCCGGACGCCGTCGCCGCCGGCAGGATGGCTTGCAACATGATGATCTCGGGCCGGTCGGAAAAGGACGTCGTCGACGAGCTGTCCATGCGTAACCCCGGACTGAACAGCGGCGGGGCCATGAGGTTCGCGGCGCTAGCGTCAAACACGTACTGCCCGGACTATCTGAGCAAGTCGAGCGTGCACACCACCCAGCCGATTATCCCCGGTCTGGGTGGCCAGCAAGGCCGCTGACAAACGCTGCTCCCCCGCCTGGACTCGAACCAGGAACCCTTCGGTTAACAGCCGAATGCTCTGCCAATTGAGCTAC
>DAIODV010000462.1:0-2626 GCA_036746615.1 Mycobacterium sp. | reverse complement strand
TTTCCACGAAGATGACAATGTTCGGCTTTCCGTATCGGATCACCAGCACGGTGACGGAATTCAAGCCCGAGCGCCTCATCGAATGGCGCCACCCCCTTGGCCATCGCTGGCGGTGGGAATTCACCGCTCTCACGCCGACCACTACGCGCGTCACCGAAACGTTCGACTATCGCGACACCGGACCCGTCAAGGACCTCTTCAACTACTACGAACTGACGGGGTTCGCTAAGCGCAACGCCGCCGGGATCGAGGCCACCCTGCAGAGATTGCATGACCGTTACAGTCAGGAATGCCGATAGCTGAGTTTCAAACCCTGCTGTACACGACGGCCGGTCCGGTCGCCACGATCACGTTGAACCGCCCCGAGCACCTCAACACCATCGTTCCGCCCATGCCCGACGAAATCGAGTCGGCCGTCGGCCTGGCCGAACGCGACCCGGCAATCAAGGTGATCGTGTTGCGTGGCGCCGGCCGTGCGTTCTGCGCCGGCTACGACTTCGGCGACGGTTTCCAGCACTGGGGTGAAACGATGATGACCGACGGCAAGTGGGATCCGGGCAAGGATTTCGCGATGGTCACCGCACGCGAAACCGGCCCGACGCAGAAGTTCATGGCCATCTGGCGGGCCTCAAAACCGGTGATCGCGCAGGTGCACGGCTGGTGTGTGGGCGGTGGCAGCGACTACGCGCTGTGCGCCGACATCGTGATCGCCAGCGACGACGCGGTGATCGGCACGCCGTACAGCCGGATCTGGGGCGCCTATCTGACCGGGATGTGGCTGTATCGGCTCAGCCTGGCCAAGGTCAAGTGGCATTCGCTGACGGGTCGGCCGTTGACCGGTGTGCAGGCCGCCGAGGTCGAGCTGATCAATGAGGCAGTTCCGTTCGAGCGGCTGGAGGCCAGGGTCGCCGAGATCGCTGCCGAACTGGCGCGAATCCCGTTGTCTCAGCTGCAAGCTCAGAAGCTAGTGGTAAATCAGGCTTACGAGAATATGGGGCTGGCGTCGACGCAAACGCTGGGCGGCATCCTCGACGGCCTGATGCGCAACACCCCCGAAGCGCTCAGCTTCATCGCGGCCGCTGCCGACAACGGGGTCCGGGCGGCCGTCGAGCGCCGCGATGGGCCGTTCGGTGACTACAGCCAGGCGCCGCCGGAGCTGCGGCCCGACCCGTCGCACGTGATCACGCCGTAGCGCTTGACGGGAGGCCGGGTGCAAACACTAGCGACGGATTACTTGGTCGTCGGTGCCGGCGCGACGGGCATGGCGTTCACCGACACTCTGGTGGCCGAGACCGATGCGCAGGTAGTGCTCGTGGACCGTGGTCATGCGCCGGGTGGGCACTGGACATCGGCCTACCCGTTTGTCCGCTTGCATCAGCCGTCGGCTTATTACGGCGTCAACTCGCGCGACTTGGGCAGCGACACCATCGACCGGATCGGCTGGAACCAGGGCCTTTACGAGTTGGCCACCGTCGGAGAAGTGTGCGCCTATTTCGACCAGGTCATGCACCAAGACCTGTTGCCCACAGGGCAACTGTCCTACTTTCCGATGGCGGAATACCTCGGCGAGGGCAGATTTCGCACGCTAGCCGGCGACGACTACACCGTCGACGTTCGCAGACGAGTCGTGGACAGCACTTACCTCAAGACCGTGGTCCCGTCCATGCGCCCGCCGCCCTATCACGTCGATCACGGAGTCGACTGCGTCGCACCCAACGACCTACCGGCCTGCGCGGCAGGTCACGAGCGCTTCGTCATCGTCGGCGCGGGTAAGACCGGTATCGACGCGTGCTTATGGTTGCTACGTAACGGTATTGCACCGGAGCGACTGACCTGGATCATGCCCCGCGACGCGTGGCTGATGGACCGAGAAAACATTCAACCCGGGCAGGAATTTCTGCAACGGTTTCAGGCCGGCTTCGTCGCGCGTCTCACCGCGATCGACGCGGCCACCAGCATCGAGGACCTGTTCGACCGCCTGGAAGACTGCGGCAACTTGCTGCGGCTGGATCCCGCGACGCGCCCGACGATGTATCGCTGCGCGACCGTGTCACGAGCCGAACTGCAACAGCTGCAACGCATCTCCGACATCGTGCGGATGGGACGCGTGGTATCCATCGAACCCGGCAAGGTTGTGCTGGCCGACGGTGCGATACCCGCCAACGGTTCGACGCTCTACATCGATTGCACCGCCGACGGGCTGGAACGCAAGGCGCCGACAACGGTTTTCGACGGTGAGCGGATCACGCTGCAGAGTCTGCGCGGCTGCCAGCAAGTGTTCAGCGCCGCTCTGATTGCCCACGTTGAGGCGGCCTACCACGATGACGCGACACGAAATGATCTGTGCCAACCGGTGCCGCATCCCAGCACCGACCTCGACTGGCTCACCACAACGATGGCCGAACAACGCAACCAGATTCGCTGGCTTGAAGACGTAAGCCTCTTCGAATGGCTTTGCGCGGCAAGGTTGGATCTCATGCGTCACATGTACGTCCCGCTGAAAGACAACCCGAAGGTCCGCGACAAAGTGGTGGGGCTGATCAAAACCGGGCTCGAAGCGGCTAATCAAAAGCTGGCCGCGCTACTGCTTGCCGCTCCCGCAATCGGACACGCCGCCGAGGCCCCT
>DAIODV010000461.1:0-2626 GCA_036746615.1 Mycobacterium sp. | reverse complement strand
GCCGGCCGCCGACTTCCAGCGTCAGCGTGTCTTCGAAGTCGAGGTCAACAGTGGGTACGCTCTGGCCCGGCAGACGTTTGGTGCCCAGACGCTGTTGGATGGCTTGGACACCGGTCGCCAACGTGTCTTTGAAGGCGAACGCGCTGCGGCTGGCCCGATACCGGATCAGACGCTCATTGTCGTCTCGCCATGACGTCCAGTTTGCTTGTGCGACAACCGTTGTATCGGGATCTCGCACGCTGTCCAAACCGCCGACATGGTCGACATGGCCTTGGGTGAAGATGATGTAGCGCACCGGCGAGGGGTCGACCGCGTCGAAGTTGGCGCGGTGCACCGGCCCTTCGAAGCCCATGCCGGTGTTGACGATCACCCGGCCGTCATCGGTGGTCAGCAGGTAAGAGTTCGAAAGCCCTGGCGAGCACCAAAGCCCGGGGGCGATCTGGTCAGCCTTTTCCGCGCAAGCCGGTCGCAGGGCGTCGGCGCCGGGCCGGCTGCGATACACCGGTTCAAGCGTCACTGTTTCTCCTCTATTCGGCGCGCACGTCGAACTTGTCGAAGTAAAAGTCGAACCGGGCACGCAGGTCGTCGGGCGAGATACCGAAGTGCCGCTGCAGGTCGTAGCGGATACGACCGTGCTTGCCGCGCGGATTGCCGTCCAGGTAACGCTGGAAGCCTGCGCGCACCTTCGCCGTCAATTCGACTCCGCCGCGACGGTAAAGCTCTTCGAGCAACGGCATTTCGTTGCCGTTGAGGTGGTGGAAGCTGATGTCGATGCTGCGTTGGGCCGGCACCAGATCGCGATCCCGGACGCACGCGCTGAGCAGCCGGCGCACCCGGTCACTCCAGTAGTCCAGCAGCCAGTCCGGTTCGATGCTGGTGCGGCGCAGTCGGTCGGAGTAGGCCATCATCGTGATCGCCGACTGGACCACGGCGACCGGATCGCGGTGCGTGAAGGCCACTGTCGCGTCCGGGAAGGTGGCCATCAGCGGGCCGAGCTGCTCACAATGCTGCGGGCTTTTCAGCACCCACGTTCGTGGACCGCGCAGAAACGTCAACGCCTGCAAGACTTTCTTCATGTAGGCGTAGTGACGGTTTTGGTCGAGGGTCAGGTAGTAGTCTCGCCAATCCGGCACGCGGGCATGCCATTCCAGAACATAGCCGGCCAGGTCGAGGTCGAGCAGTTCGACTTCTTCTTCGATCGCCTCGGGGAACCGGTCGTGCATCGCTGCCACGGCGGGTGCGCTGGCCATCAATGCGTCGTGTTCGGATTTGGCGCGCGCGTAGCGGGGGTCGACGCCGAAGATGTCGGGACCGTCGCCGCGCGCGGGAATGGGATCTTGGCTCTCCCAGTACGGCAGCGCACGCCGGCGCGGGTCGGCGGCGATCAGATTGACCAGGTGCGTGGTCCCGGATCGCGGCATCCCGACGACGATGAACGGCTTCTCGATGGGGATCGATTCGATCTCGGGATAGCGGTTGATCAGATGGGTCAGCGAGAGCCGGTTGCGCAGCAGGCGAACGACTCGTTGGCGTAGCGAGGATCGGGTGAGCTGGGTGAGTCCGCGGTCGGCCTCGATCGCGGCCACGTGCGCGGCCAGGCGGTCGGTGAAGCCGTCGGTGTCGTTCAGGTCGTCGGCGCCCGCCTGTTCGACCGCTTCGGCCAGCATCTTGTCGATGTCGAATTCGACGTGTCTGGCCTCGGTGAACTCCAGAATTTGACGCTGCACATCGGTCAGCCGGGGCGACGTCAGATCGTCGAAGTCGATGTCAGCAATGTCGGGGACCGTCGCACCCACGCCATGCAGACTATCCCCCACCGGTGTGGCGTTTAGGCGCATCGCGCCTGGGTACGCGAAGGCAATGGCCGAGATGATTATTCAATCGCCCGACGAAGTCGTCGCTTTCCTCAAAGCACAGCACAACCTCGTCGAGGACATGTTCGATCAAGTGTTGCACGCGTCAGATCCGCATGCCCGCGAGAAACCGTTCGTCGCGTTGCGCCAATTGCTGGCCGTGCATGAGACCGCTGAGGAGATGATCGTGCATCCCCGCGTGCGCCGCGACGTCGACGGCATGGACTCGATTGTTGATGCTCGGCTCGAAGAGGAGCATGACGCCAAGAAACTGCTGTCGGCGATCGAGAAGCTCGATGTCACTTCCAAGGAATTCATTGACGAACTCACCAAGCTGCGGGATGCGGTGCTGGATCACGCCGATCACGAGGAGAAGTACGAATTCTCGAAGTTGGAGAAGGAACTGGACGCCGACGAGCTCAAGCGGCTGACCAAGGCGGTGCAAGCCGCCGAGGCCATCGCACCAACCCGCCCGCATGCCGGGGTCGAATCGGCCAAGTTGAATTTCGCGGTCGGACCGTTCGCGTCGATGCTCGACCGCGCACGCGATCTGATGGAGCAGGCGATCGACTAATTGAATCCTCCGTACTGTGGGTGACGTGAGCGTCGCTCCGGATACGACCGTTGCCCTGCAAGACCGCTTCCACCGCGACTTGCCGGAGCTGGCAGTCCGCTGGAAAGCCGAGACGTTTCCCGACCTGCGACTGCTCGTGCTCAACGAGCCGTTAGCCGCCGAACTGGGCCTCGACGCAGCCTGGCTGCGCAGCCCGGAC
>DAIODV010000460.1:0-2694 GCA_036746615.1 Mycobacterium sp. | reverse complement strand
GTTGCCGCGATGTGCGAGGGCGGCATGGTCGCCGACGTGATCACCGCCGTGGCCAGCATCGATCCGGTCATGGGCGGGGTGGACCGGTGACGGCGGCGCAGACTCCCGGCGCCAGCGGCGAGCGGGTGTTCATCCGCCTGGGCCCACCGCCGGAAGAACCGGGCCAATTCGTCGTCGAAGGCGCGCCGCAGTCCTATCCACCCGAGGTACAGAACCGGCTGGAAGTCGACGCCAAGGAGATCATCGGCCGCTACCCCAGCCCGCGCTCAGCGCTGCTGCCGCTGCTGCACCTGGTGCAGTCCGAGGACGGCTACGTCACGCCGGCTGGTTTGGAATTCTGCGGCGAACAACTCGGGCTGACCGGCGCCGAAGTCGCCGCGGTGGCGAGTTTCTACACCATGTACCGCCGCGGACCCACCGGCGACTACCTCGTCGGCGTCTGCACGAACACGCTGTGCGCGGTGATGGGCGGCGACGCGATCTTCGAGTCGCTCAAAGAGCACCTCGGCATCGACAACGACGAGACGACCGACGACAGCTCAATCACCTTGCAACACATCGAATGCAACGCGGCGTGCGACTTCGCGCCGGTGGTGATGGTCAACTGGGAGTTCTACGACAACCAAACCCCTGAGTCGGCACGCAAGCTGGTCGACGGGCTGCGGGCCGGGAAACCGCCGGCGCCCACCCGCGGCCTTCCACTGTGCAAGTTCCGCGAGACCGAGCGGATCCTGGCCGGTTTCCCGGATTCGCGACCCGACGAAGGCCAGGGCGGTGCCGGGGAGGCCACGTTGGCTGGGTTGCGAATTGCCAAGGAACGCAACATGCGTGCCGGCGACGATGCAGAACGAAGCGATGCTGAGGAGCGGCACAAAACGTCAGCACCCGCTGGGGAAGGCGACTAATGGGCTCGCAGACACCGTTGGCTCCGGTGTTGAGCCGCTACTGGGATGACCCGCAGTCGTGGACCCTCGACACCTATCGCCGCAACGACGGCTACCAGGCTTTGCAAAAAGCGCTGAAGATGAAGGCGGACGACGTGATCACCGCCGTCAAGGACTCCGGGCTGCGGGGCCGCGGCGGCGCGGGTTTCGCCACCGGCACGAAGTGGTCGTTCATCCCGCAGGGCGACAGTGGTCCGGCCGCCAAGCCGCACTACCTGGTGGTCAACGCCGACGAGTCGGAACCTGGTACGTGCAAAGACATTCCGCTGATGCTGGCCACTCCGCACGTGCTGATCGAAGGTGTGATCATCGCGTCGTACGCGATCCGGGCCAGCCACGCCTTCATCTACGTGCGCGGTGAGGTGTTGCCGGTGCTGCGGCGCCTGCAGAACGCCGTCGCTGAAGCTTACGCCGCAGGCTATTTGGGCGCCGATATTCTCGGCTCCGGCTACGACCTGGAACTGGTGGTGCACGCCGGCGCCGGTGCCTATATCTGCGGCGAGGAGACGGCGTTGCTCGACTCGCTCGAAGGCCGCCGCGGTCAGCCGCGGCTACGCCCGCCGTTCCCCGCGGTCGCCGGGCTCTACGGCTGCCCGACCGTGATCAACAATGTCGAAACCATCGCCAGCGTTCCGCCGATTATCCTCAACGGTGTCGACTGGTTCCGATCGATGGGCACCGAGAAATCGCCTGGCTTCACGTTGTATTCGCTGTCCGGGCACGTGACGCGGCCGGGCCAGTACGAAGCACCACTGGGCATCACGTTGCGGGAACTGCTCGACTATGCCGGTGGGGTGCGGGCCGGGCACCAACTGAAGTTCTGGACGCCCGGTGGGTCGTCTACTCCGCTTCTGACCGATGAGCACCTCGACGTGCCACTGGATTACGAAGGCGTCGGAGCGGCGGGATCGATGCTAGGCACCAAGGCGTTGGAGATTTTCGACGAGAAGACGTGTGTGGTGCGCGCCGTGCAGCGCTGGACCTACTTTTACAAGCATGAGTCGTGCGGCAAGTGCACGCCGTGCCGTGAGGGCACCTTCTGGCTGGACCAGATCTATGAGCGCCTGGAAACCGGCAAGGGCACCCACGAAGATATCGACAAGCTGATCGACATCGCCGACGCCATTCTCGGAAAGTCGTTCTGCGCCTTGGGCGATGGCGCGGCCAGCCCGGTGTCGTCGTCGATCCAGTATTTCCGCGATGAATACGTCGCGCACGTCGAGGGCGGCGGGTGTCCGTTCGACCCCAAGCTGTCCATGCTTGCGCCGAACGGAGCCTCATGACGCAAACGGCTGACCCGGGCGCGAGCGTGCGAGTTTGTACGGCGACACGCCGTGCCGGCCGGCATTTTGCGCACGCTCGCGGACTAGTTGGGGGAAGGAGCGGTGCGTGACGCAAACGGCTGACACCGGAGAGAAGGTCACCCAGCCGGAGATGGTGACGCTGACCATCGACGGTACCGAAATCAGCGTTCCCAAGGGCACTTTGGTGATCCGCGCCGCCGAGTTGCTCGGGATTCAGATTCCCCGCTTCTGCGACCATCCGCTGCTGGATCCGGTCGGTGCGTGCCGCCAGTGCCTGGTCGAAATCGAGGGTCAGCGCAAACCGATGGCGTCGTGCACCATCCCGGTGACCGACGATATGGTGGTCCGCACCCAGTACAGCTCCGAGGCCGCCGACAAGGCCCAGCACGGGGTGATGGAGCTGCTGCTGATCAACCACCCGCTGGACTGCCCGATGTGCGACAAGG
>DAIODV010000459.1:0-2702 GCA_036746615.1 Mycobacterium sp. | reverse complement strand
ATCGAGACTGCTTCGCGCGCATCGCGCCCGGGCTGCCCAGCGACGTGATCAGGATCGCCGAATCTGGGGTGCGTGGCACCGCCGACCTGCTGGCGTACGCCGGCGCGGGCGCAGACGCGGTGCTGGTTGGCGAGGGCCTTGTTACCAGCGGCGATCCCCGCGCAGCCGTCGCCGACCTGGTTACCGCGGGCAAACACCCGTCATGTCCGAAGCCAGCCCGCTAGGCGTTCATCAAGGGTTGAACGCTATGCACCGCTTACGCGTTGAGCCTTCGTGATGGCAGACATCTTGCGCTCGAAACTTCCGCCCTCTAGCGCGGCGATCGCCGAGCCCACGCAGCACGATCCCGACACCCGGGGTCATTTCGGTGTGTACGGGGGACGGTATGTCCCCGAAGCGCTGATGGCAGTGATCGAGGAAGTTACCGCCGCCTACGAAAAGGCGCGCACCGACCAGACTTATCTCGACGCACTCGATAAGTTGCAGGTGCACTACACCGGCCGGCCGTCCCCGCTCTACGAAGCTGTTCGGCTCAGTGCGCATGCCGGCGGGGCCCGGATATTCCTCAAGCGAGAAGACTTGAACCACACCGGTTCTCACAAGATCAACAATGTGCTGGGTCAGGCGTTGCTGGCCCAGCAGATGGGTAAGACGCGGGTGATCGCTGAGACCGGCGCCGGCCAGCACGGGGTGGCCACCGCGACCGCCTGCGCGTTGCTCGGGCTGGACTGCGTGATCTACATGGGCGCCGTCGACACCGCGCGCCAAGCGCTCAATGTGGCACGGATGCGGCTGCTGGGTGCCGAGGTCGTTTCAGTCGAGTCGGGCTCGCGGACACTCAAAGACGCGATCAACGAGGCATTCCGCGACTGGGTTACCAACGCGGAGAACACCTATTACTGTTTCGGCACCGCCGCTGGGCCCCATCCGTTCCCGACGATGGTCCGTGACTTCCAACGGGTCATCGGGCTTGAGACGCGTGTGCAGGTCCAGGATCAGGCCGGGCGGCTGCCGGACGCCGTCACCGCTTGCATCGGCGGAGGATCCAACGCCATCGGGATCTTCCACGCGTTCCTCGACGATCCCGGCGTTCGACTGGTCGGCTTCGAAGCTGCCGGCGACGGCGTCGAGACCGGCCGCCACGCCGCCACATTCACCGGCGGGTCGCCGGGTGCATTCCAGGGATCGTTCTCTTTTCTGCTGCAGGACGAGGACGGCCAGACCATCGAATCGCATTCGATTTCAGCAGGTCTGGATTATCCGGGCGTGGGCCCCGAACACGCCTGGCTGCGAGACACCGGGCGTGCCGAATACCGGCCGATCACCGACAGCGAGGCGATGGACGCATTTCGGTTGCTGTGCCGCACCGAAGGCATCATCCCGGCGATCGAGTCGGCGCACGCGGTGGCCGGCGCCGTGAAATTGGGCGTCGAGATGGGCAGCGGGGCGGTCATTGTGGTGAATCTCTCCGGTCGCGGCGACAAGGACGTCGAGACAGCCGCGAAGTGGTTCGACTTACTGGACGGCGCGGCGGGTTCATGACTGTCGAGCAGAGCGAAACGCACAGTCTGGCAGAGCTTTTCAGCTCATGTCAGCGCGATAACCGCGCGGCGCTGATTGGCTACCTGCCAACCGGATACCCCGATGTGCGGACGTCGATCGACGCGATGACAGCGTTGATCGAATCTGGGTGCGACCTCATCGAAGTCGGCGTGCCCTACTCGGACCCCGGCATGGACGGCCCGACCATCGCGACGGCATCCGAGGCGGCGCTACGCGGGGGCGTGCGAGTCCGGGATACGCTCGCCGCCGTCGAGGCGATAAGCGCATCCGGCGGCCGCGCCGTCGTCATGACGTACTGGAACCCAGTGTTGCGCTATGGAGTTGAGGCGTTCGCGCGCGACCTTGCCGCCGCCGGCGGGCATGGCTTGATTACACCGGACCTGATTCCCGATGAGGCCGACGAGTGGTTAGCCGCATCCGACCACCACCATCTCGATCGGATCTTTTTAGTTGCGCCGTCGTCGACGCCGCAGCGGTTGGCCGCGACGGTCGAGGCGTCGCGCGGATTCGTTTATGCGGCCTCGACCATGGGTGTGACCGGTGCCCGCGACGTGGTGTCGCAGGCTGCCCCTGAATTGGTGGGCAGGGTGAAGGCGGTTTCCGACATCCCCGTCGGCGTCGGTCTGGGTGTGCGGTCGCGCGAACAGGCAGCTCAAATCGCGGGTTACGCCGACGGTGTCATCGTGGGTTCGGCACTCGTCTCCGCGCTGACCGCGGGTATACCAACGTTACGGGCGCTGACGGAGGAACTGGCGGCCGGTGTGCGTCAGGGGATCTGAAGACTTATGACGACGACCGTCATTGCATATTTCCCGAGTCCGCCTCAAGGTGTGTGGCACCTCGGGCCCGTGCCGATCCGCGCGTATGCGCTTTTCATCATCATCGGCATCGTCGCCGCCCTGCTGATCGGCGATCGGCGCTGGGAGGCGCGTGGCGGCGAACGCGGCGTGATCTATGCCATCGCGGTGTGGGCAGTGCCTTTCGGGCTTATTGGCGGCCGGCTGTACCACCTGGCAACTGACTGGCGAACCTATTTCGGCGAGGGCGGCGCGGGAGTCGGTGCGGCGCTGCGTATTTGGGATGGCGGCTTGGGTATCTGGGGCGCGGTCGCCCTGGGTGGTGTGGGCGCGTGGATCGCA
>DAIODV010000458.1:0-2726 GCA_036746615.1 Mycobacterium sp. | reverse complement strand
GGGGACTCCTTACGCCCGCGGCACCTCGACACGATCACCACCGACGTCGATGTCAAAGACGTGGTGGCCGTGCTGGACCAAGTGCGAGCGGGAGCGTTCTCCGGTCGTGCTGTGGTGCGCGTGGCCGGCGGCTTCTGAGCGGTGGTTAGGCTCTGCGCATGCGCGCAGCACAGTTAACTCGGCTTGATGGTCCGGACGCGGTCGAGGTTGGCGAAATCGACGAACCGTCCGGCGAGGGCGTCGTCGTCGAGGTGCACGCGGCGGGTGCCGCGTTCCCGGATGCGCTACTCACCCGCGGCCTCTACCAGTACAAGCCCGATCCGCCGTTCGTGCTGGGCGCCGAAATCGCCGGCGTGGTCCGATCAGCACCCGACGACGCCCACGTTCGTCCCGGAGACAGAGTCGTCGGGCTGACGATGCTCACCGGCGGCATGGCCGAAGTCGCGGTGCTGGCACCCGATCGAGTTTTCAAGCTCCCGGACAACGTGAGCTTCACGGCTGGCGCCGGCCTGCTGTTCAACGACCTGACCATGTACTTCGCGCTGACCGTCCGCGGCCGGCTGCAGTCCGGCGAGACGGTGCTGGTGCACGGGGCAGCAGGCGGGATCGGTACGTCCACCCTGCGGTTGGCGCCGGTGCTCGGGGCGTCTCGGGTCATCGCGGTGGTCAGCAGTGAAGACAAAGCCGACATCGCGAGGGCAGCCGGAGCAACGGACGTCGTGCTGGCCGACGGATTCAAGGACGCCGCAAAAGAATTGACGAACGGCCGCGGCGTCGACATGGTGGTCGATCCAGTCGGCGGCGACCGGTTCACCGACTCGCTGCGCTCGCTTGCTCCCGGCGGGCGCCTGCTGGTTATTGGCTTCACCGGCGGGGAAATTCCCACGGTGAAAGTGAATCGGCTGCTGCTCAACAACATTGACGTCGTCGGCGTCGGTTGGGGTGCGTGGGCAGGCACCCACCCCGGCGCGCTCACTGAGCAGTGGTCCGAACTCGAGCAGCTGCTCGCCTCCGGTCGGCTGGCTCCACCGGATCCGGTGGTCTACCCGCTCGACGACGCCGCCGCCGCGATCGCATCACTGGAGAACCGCACCGCCAAAGGAAAAGTCGTCCTGCGCATCCGCGACTAGCCCGCGTCGCCGACGCCGACCGAGCTCTTGTGCGGCGGCAAAACAAAAAGTAATGTCACTTTCAGTTCTGCCGTAGTCGCCAACGCTGTCGCAACCCTGGAGCCGTCATGGAATCCTTCGTCCACCTGCGCAAAGGCAGGACACCCCGCCGCCTGCATGCTGACCTCGACGGGCTGAAGGACGACGAACTGGGCCGCGGCGGATTCACCGGCCGAACCGCGAACATGTACCGCCGCCACGACCCCACCGCGTACCGATCGCAGGGTCCGCTGCGCCCCATCGACGTGCTGTCCAGCGAGCTCAAGCCCAGCGACGCCACCGACGCCACCGGTACGCCGCTGTTGATGTTCGCAAATGCTGACTGTCGTATCTCACTCTCCCGCCGGCAGGCACCGATGCCGTTCTACGCCCGACATGTCGACGGCGATCTGCTGTGCTTTGTGCACAAGGGCACGGGTCTGTTGGAGACCGAGTTCGGCCCGCTGCGCTACCGCGAGGGCGACTGGGTGTACATCCCCAAGGCGTGCACCTGGCGTCAGGTGCCTGACGCTGAGTCGACACTGCTGATGATCGAGGCCAACGATGAGTTCCGCGTGCCGCCGCCGGGTTCGCTTGGCCGGCATTTCCCCTTTGACCCGTCGCAGGCGGTCATCCCCGAGCCCAAGCCGCTCGATGACGACGGCCGCGACGAGTACGAGGTCCGGCGGGTCCACGAGGGCGGCCCGCCAACGCTGTTCTACCAACACAATCCGCTCGACGTCGAAGGGTGGCGCGGCGACAACTTCGCGTTCACGTTCAACATCGCCGACTACAACGTGATCACCTCCGACAGCGTCCACCTGCCGCCCACCGTGCACCTGTTCATGCAAGCCACCGGCGTGTACGTGATGAACTTCCTGCCCAAACCCGCCGAAGGTGTGCCGGGCACCGAACGCACACCGTGGTATCACCGCAACGTCGACTATGACGAGATCGCATTTTTTCACGGCGGTTCGCTCTACGGCATCCCGATGCCACCGGGACTGATTACCCATGCGCCGCAAGGGGTTCACCACGGCGCCCCGGAGAAGGCGCGGGAGCGAGCCCGGCGCAAATTCGACGAACACTCCCGCGTCGACTGGCAAGTGATCGCCATCGACACCCGCCGACGACTGACCCCGTCAGCCGAGATGCTCGCCCACGACCTAGGACAACACTCGTGAAGCACGACTACGACCGCATCCCCTATCTGGTTGCGTTCCAGAATGATTCGTCGGTCCGCGACGTCTATGGCGGGCTGGCCGAGATCACCGTGCTGGAAAGCTATCTGCTCAAGCCGAAAGACAACCCGTGCGACACCGTGCTCGTGTTCATGCATCCCATCGGCGGCGGTGCCTACCTGCCGATGATCAATGCGCTGGCCCGCGCCGGCCACCACGTCATCTACTGCAACAGCCGTTTCCGCGGCACCGATTCAGCGCTGCTGATGGAAAAGGTGGTCGAAGACCTGGGCGCGGCAATCAAAGACGCCAAGGAACGCCTCGGCTACCAGAAGGTGGTGCTGGCCGGTTGGAGTGGCGGCGGCTCGCTGTCGCTGTTCTATCAACAACAGGCCCA
>DAIODV010000457.1:0-2757 GCA_036746615.1 Mycobacterium sp. | reverse complement strand
GTGACTGCGGCCCGCAGCTGGACGCCGCGATGGCGATGGTTGCGCGTGAAGGTCGTGGCGTGGTGCTCTACATGCGAGGCCACGAGGGCCGCGGCATTGGCCTGATGCACAAACTGCAGGCCTATCAGCTGCAGGACGCCGGCGACGACACCGTGGACGCCAACCTCAAGCTCGGATTGCCCGCTGATGCAAGGGATTACGGCACCGGGGCGCAAATCCTGGTCGACCTCGGCGTTCGTTCGATGCGGCTGTTGACCAACAACCCCGCCAAGCGAGTCGGGCTGGACGGATACGGACTGCACATCATCGAGCGTGTGCCGCTGCCGGTACGGGCCAACGCGGAGAACATCCGGTATCTGATGACAAAGCGCGACCGGATGGGCCACGACCTGATCGGGCTTGACGACTACGACGAATCCGTCCATCTGCACGGCGAATTCGGGGGAGCTCTATGAGTGGAGGCGCCGGTGTGCCGGAGATGACGGCACACGACGCGTCCGGAGTCCGGCTGGCGATCGTGGCCAGCACATGGCACACCGAAATCTGTGACTCGCTGCTGGCCGGTGCCCGCAAGTTGGCCGACGACTGGGGCGTGAAAGATCCGACAGTGGTCCGGGTGCTTGGCGCGATCGAGATCCCGGTGGTGGCCCAGGCATTGACCCGCGGCCATGACGCCGTTGTCGCGTTGGGCGTCGTAATCCGTGGGGCCACACCGCATTTCGATTATGTCTGTGACGCGGTCACACAGGGGTTGACCCGGGTCTCGCTGGATGCATCGAAGCCGGTCGCCAACGGAGTACTGACCACCAACACTGAAGAGCAAGCACGCGACCGGGCCGGGCTGCCAACGTCGGCCGAGGACAAGGGCGCCCAGGCGACGGCTGCGGCGTTGAGCACCGCGCTGACCCTGCGCGATTTGCACGAAAAGACATGATCGTCAAGCCGAACCAGGACAGCTGGGATGTGCAAGTTCGCCCGCATCTGACGCCGTACTTCGCCTATGCGGCGGCGGTTGTGATCGCTTCGGCGCTCATCGTGGTGGGCCTGCTGCTCAAGATCAAATCCAGCGGCGTGATCTTCCAGACCGCAGATCAGGTCGCGATGGCCGGGCTGGGCCTGGTGATCGCCGCGGCCGTACTGCTGTTCGCGCGGCCACGGCTGCGGGTAGGGGCGGCCGGGCTGTCGGTGCGAAATCTGCTCGGCGAGCGCCTGGTGCCGTGGTCAGACGTAGTCGGGGTGTCGTTTCCCGCCGGCGCACGCTGGGCGCGGATCGACCTCCCCGACGATGAGTACATCCCGTTGATGGCGATCCAGGCCGTCGACAAAGACCGCGCGGTAGACGCCATGGACACTGTACGAATGCTGATGGCCCGCTACCGGCCGGACCTTCCGTCGCACTAAACGGCGGGTCTGCTGTCGACCCAACCGACTAGCCTAGAAACCGTGCCTGATCCCGCCACTTATCGCCCCGCGCCCGGGTCCATCCCGGTCGAGCCCGGCGTATACCGATTCCGGGATCAGCACGGGCGAGTGATCTACGTCGGCAAGGCCAAGAGCTTGCGCAGCAGGCTGACCTCCTACTTCGCCGATGTCGCCAGCCTGCACCCGCGGACGCGGCAGATGGTCACCACCGCCGCCAAGGTGGAGTGGACGGTGGTCACCACCGAGGTCGAGGCACTGCAGCTGGAATACAACTGGATCAAGGAGTTCGACCCGCGATTCAACGTCCGCTACCGCGACGACAAGTCCTACCCGGTGCTAGCGGTCACGCTCAACGAGGAATTCCCGCGGCTGATGGTCTATCGCGGCCCACGCCGAAAAGGCGTGCGCTATTTCGGGCCCTACTCGCATGCGTGGGCCATCCGGGAGACGCTCGATTTGCTCACTCGCGTCTTCCCGGCGCGCACCTGCTCGGCCGGAGTATTTAAACGGCACAAGCAAATCGACCGACCGTGCCTGCTCGGCTACATCGACAAGTGCTCGGCGCCGTGCATCGGAAGGGTCAGCGCTGAGCAGCATCGCCAGATCGTGCTGGACTTCTGCGACTTTCTGTCCGGCAAGACCGACCGCTACGCCCGCAGCCTGGAACAGCAGATGAACGCGGCGGCAGAACAACTCGATTACGAACGCGCCGCACGGCTTCGCGACGATCTCTCGGCGTTGAAGCGGGCTCTGGAGAAGCAGGCCGTAGTGCTGGGCGACGGCACCGACGCCGATGTGGTGGCATTCGCTGACGACGAGTTGGAAGCAGCCGTTCAGGTGTTCCACGTCCGCGGCGGCCGGGTCCGCGGACAGCGTGGCTGGATCGTCGAAAAGCCCGGCGATCCCGGTGATTCCGACGAGGCACGGTTGGTCGAGCAGTTCCTGACGCAGTTCTATGCCGATCAGGCCGAACTTGACGGCGCCGCAGACGAGTCCACCAATCCAGTGCCACGCGAAGTCCTGGTGCCGTGCCTGCCGTCCAATGCTGACGAGCTGACCACCTGGTTAACGGGTCTTCGCGGTTCGCGGGTCAAGCTGCGGGTACCGCGCCGCGGCGACAAGAAGGCGCTGGCTGAAACCGTGCAACGCAACGCCAAAGACGCGTTACAGCAGCACAAGCTCAAGCGGGCCGGCGACTTCACCGCCAGATCCGCTGCGCTGCAAAATATTCAGGAAGCGCTGGGTTTGGCCGACGCGCCGTTACGGATTGAATGTGTGGATATCAGCCACGTCCAGGGCACCGACGTGGTCGGCTCGCTGGTGGTGTTCGAGGAC
>DAIODV010000456.1:0-2759 GCA_036746615.1 Mycobacterium sp. | reverse complement strand
CGAGGACTCGGTGAAATGCCGGTGCATCGTGGGCGGTGGTGATCACCTGAATGTCGCGGATGCCGGCCATCATCAGCGTGGACAGCGGGTAGTAGATCATCGGCTTGTCGTATACCGGCAAAAGCTGCTTGCTGACGCCCATCGTGATCGGATACAGCCGCGTGCCCGAGCCGCCGGCCAGGATGATCCCGCGCATGTTCAACTCCTCAGTCAACAAGATCAGCGTCGGTCAATTCGGTGGCAGCCAACGCCGACGCCAGGTCGTCGTGGCGAAACACCGAGGTGACGTGGTCGCGGACGACACGAAATGCCGACGCGATCGTGCCGTCGGCGCCGGCATTCCCGATCGTCTGCTCAACGACCACGACGCCGTCGTGCACGTATATCCTGCCCACTTCGGCCTGTGGCGGATGGGCGGCCGCCCAATCGCGCAACGCAGCATGGCCCTGCGCGGCGCCGTGCGCGTCGCCGACTTCGATGTCATCACTGGACAGCGCCACCAACGTGTCGATGTCGGACGCATTCAAAGCGTCGTGCCACGCCAGCACGGTGGCGATCTCCGATGTCGTCATGGTCTGCAAACGTACCGTGTGCGCCGCGTCTAGAACGGCGTGTTGTCGAGCCAGTTCTGCCAGATCGCGGTGTCACCAAACATCGCGATATCGGTGTCGGCGACCGGAACTCGGCGCACGACTGCGAGCAGCAGCTCGACGGCACCGCCGCGCAGCGCGACCGGAGCTTTCTCGTGACCGTGTGACCATGTGATGCGGTCGCCGTCAGCGCGGACGGTCCATTCACCGGCAGCGCCCAAACCCGGATCGGTGGCGTGCAAATGCACGCTTTGGCCGTTTTCCAGCGGCAGCGGTGCGCCGCCGTGTCCAGCCTGGCTTGCAACCCGCTCAAGCCATTCGCCGATGCCATCAGCGGCCAGCTCGGGAGTGAGCTCGTAGTCGAGTCCGAGCGCCAGCGCGGCGTCGGCGCGATGCACCGTCGCCTCGTGCAACCGGCGCCGCACCCACCAGTAGGCCGGGCGTGAGCCCAAAAACGTCCATACCGGGGTCTCCATGCCGATGTGTTCGACGGCGTCGATCAGCCGCTGCGCGCCGCCGTGAAGCCAGGTGATCGCCTCGTCGGGATCGGGCGGTGGCTTGCCTTCGGCGACTTCGCGCGGGTCGAGATAGTGGTCGAGCCGGTCGGCGACGACCTGCGCCGCCCAGCGATCACCGCGTCCGACATGAGTAAGCAATTGGGAAAGTCCCCACCCGGGGCAGGTCGGTACAGGGGTCGCCGGGTCGCTGCCGCGGATCATCTCGCCGAACGCGCGATTTTGCTCGAGGAAAGCTATCGCGTAGTCCACGCGGTTAGGCTACGCGCCGTCCTAAGCAGTGCATCCGCCAACCGGCTTGCTGCCAGCGCTGCACGTCGAGGCAGTTGCGGCCGTCGACCACGACGCGTGCTCGGACGCGGTCGGCGAGCAGATCGGGGTCGAGGTCGACGAACTCTTTCCACTCGGTGAGTACCAGCACCGCGTCGGCGCGCTCGCAGGCTTCCTCCACGGAGACCGCGTAATTCAGCGTGGGAAACAGCCGCTGGGCATTCTCGAGCGCTTTGGGGTCGTAGACGTTGACGGCCGCGCCGTTGAGCTGTAACTGGCCGGCGACGTTGAGGGCCGGCGAGTCACGCACGTCGTCGGATTCGGGCTTGAATGCGGCACCGAGCACAGCGATGTTGGCGCCCAGCAACGAGCCGCCGCATGCCGCGCTGGCAAGTTCGACCATCCGGGTGCGACGGCGCATGTTGATGTTGTCGACCTCACGCAGGAACGTCAGCGCCTGGTCGGCACCGAGCTCACCGGCGCGGGCCATAAACGCGCGGATGTCTTTGGGCAGGCAGCCGCCGCCGAAGCCCAAGCCGGCGTTGAGGAATCGTCGCCCGATTCGCGGATCATGCCCGAGCGCATCGGCCAACAGGGCGACGTCGGCACCGGCTGCTTCGCACACCTCGGAGATCGCGTTGATGAACGAAATCTTGGTCGCCAGAAAGGCGTTCGCGGAGACCTTGACCAGCTCCGCGGTCTGCAAGTCGGTCACCAGGAAGGGAACGCCGGCCTCCAGCATCGGCGCATACAGCTCACGGATCGCAGCCTCGGCACGCGTCGAATCATCCTGTACGCCAAGCACGATACGGTCGGGTTCCAAGGTGTCGTGTACCGCGAAACCCTCCCGCAGGAACTCGGGATTCCACGCCACTTCCACGTCGACGCCGGGGGGCGCGGCCGCACGGGCGCGCTGCACAAGCTCCGCGGCAGTTCCGACGGGAACCGTGGACTTGCCGACGATCACGGCGGGGCGGGTCAAACGTGGTGCAAGCGCGTCGATTACGGCGTGTACGTGGCTCAAATCTGCGCCGTATTCGCCCTTCTTCTGCGGGGTACCGACCCCGAGGAAATGCACGTCGGCGAACTCGGCGGCCAGGTCATAGTCGGTGGTAAACCGAAGGCGGCCCGCTGCGATGTTGTCGCTCAACATCTTTCGCAGCCCAGGCTCATAGAACGGAACGTCGCCGGAAGCTAGCTTGGCGACCTTGCCCGGGTCGATGTCGACACCGATGACCTCGTGCCCCAGCTCAGCCATCCCGGCGGCATGGGTGGCACCCAAATAGCCCGTACCAAAGACGGAGCACCTCATACATCCGTGTGTAGGTGGCCGCAATTATCTGATTGCATCGCGCCTCTGAGCGGCGGGCAAACGTCAGGTGAT
>DAIODV010000455.1:0-2763 GCA_036746615.1 Mycobacterium sp. | reverse complement strand
CTACGCCTGGCAGACCGCCTGATTCCACACCGGGCGTGGATTCTGGGGTATCGACTCTACCTGTGGGACATGCGGTTTCGCGCTCGGCGCGGCTGGCGAATCGTCTAACGGCTAGCCGGCGATGACAACCAACACAATGGCGACCATGCTCAGGATCGCCATCAAGAACCACGGCTGCAGGATCAGGGGCCGCTCGCGGGCTTCTTCGACCTTGGGGGTCTTGGGGGCAACAGTAGTGGTGCGCTCGGGCGTCAGTTGCGAAGTCATGTATCAAGCATGACTAATTAGTCTACCGAAGTAAATGTGGCGCTTGCCTCAACCACCACGCCATTGCGACCTACGTCACACTTAGGAGCCTGCAGGCACGAGAAGGGAGCAGCTGGATGACTTTTCCGGGACTCAACCACGTGGCAATCACCGTGCGCGACATGGAAATCAGTGGGCCGTGGTATCGGACGCTGTTCGGTACCGACCCGGTGCTCGACGAGCACACCGACGCCGGATTCCGGCATCTGGTCTGGCTCCTTGACGGCGGCACGATCTTCGGAGTCCACCAGCACGAGCGCTCGGCCCCCGACGAACGGTTCAGCGAATTTCGGGTGGGCTTGGACCACGTCGGCTTCGGCTGCGCCGATCGCGCCGCACTGGAGACCTGGATGGGCCGACTCAACGAGCTCGGCATCCAGCATGGCGGAATCGTGGACGCGGGTTACGGCTCGGGCTTGAGCTTTCGCGACCCAGACGGCGTCGCGCTCGAGTTCTTCGCCCCGCCGGGCTAACCAGCGAAAATCAGCCGCCAGCAGACCTGGCCCCACTTTGGTGCAATGTGTCAGCATTAGCGGGTGGGCATGCGGCAGATCTCGCAATTCCTTGTAGTCGCTGTATTGACCGCCTGGGCGGCACTGCTGAGCCCACCGACGTTGATTTCCTCCGCGTCGGCAGCTCCCTGCCCCGACATCGATGTGACATTCGCCCGCGCCACCACCGAAGCGCCCGGTGTCGGCGCTGTAGGGCAGAAATTCATCGACGCACTGCGCTCACAAGTTGGCGGCCGGTCCATCGGGGTATACCCGGTCAACTACCCCGCCTCAGAGGATTACGTGCCCTCCACGAATGCAGGCACCAGTGACGCGAACGCTCACGTGACGTCCACGATCGCGAATTGCCCCAACACCAAGATCGTCCTCGGCGGATATTCCCAGGGCGCGATGGTGATCGATCAGATCACCATCGCCCAATTCCCGGTCGTGGGCTTTGTTCCCCAGACGCTGGATGAGGACCAGGCCAATCACGTTGCGGCGTTGGCCCTCTTCGGGAATCCATCGGACAGATATCTGGGGGCACCGGTGAGCACGGTCAGCCCCTGGTATGGGGCGAAGGCCATTGACTTGTGTGCGGCCGGCGACCCGATCTGCACGCCGGGCGGGGCCCTGGCCCCACCGACGCACGACGAGGAGTTCTCCGCCGCGCACCTCTCCTATCCGAATTCCGGAATGCCGGGACAAGCCGCAGCCTTCGTCGCAAGCCACGTATAGCCAGCGGGCTATGCGCGCTGTCGTCATCACCAAGCACGGCCCGCCGTCGGTGCTGCAGGTGCAGGACCGCCCCGACCCGCCACCACCCGCTGCCGGTCAGGTCCGAGTTTCAGTGCGCGCGGCGGGGGTGAACTTCGCCGACCATCTGGCCCGCGTGGGCCTCTACCCCGATGCGCCGAAAGTGCCGAGCGTCGTCGGTTACGAAGTGGCCGGCACGATCGAGGCCGTCGGCGACGGCGTCGATCCGGCCCGCATCGGTGAGCGGGTCTTGGCCGGAACGCGTTTCGGAGGTTACGCCGAAATCGTCAACGCTTCCGCGGACGACACTGTCGCGCTTCCGGAGTCGATGAGCTTCGAGCAGGGGGCCGCTGTTCCGGTGAACTATGCGACGGCTTGGGCGGCGCTGCACGGTTACGGCTCGCTGCGCGCCGGCGAGCGGGTCCTCGTGCATGCGGCCGCTGGCGGCGTCGGCATCGCGGCGGTCCAGCTGGCCAAGGCCGCAGGCGCGGTCGTGCACGGCACCGCCTCACCGGGTAAGCACGGCCAGCTCGCTGCCCTGGGCGTCGACCGCGCCATCGACTATCGCCGCGACGGGTGGTGGCACGGCCTGGAGCCGTACGACATCGTGCTCGACCCGCTTGGCGGCACGTCGCTGCGGCGGTCTTTCGCACTGCTCCGGCCGGGCGGACGGCTTGTGGCCTATGGCCTTTCGTCGCTGCAACAAGGCGAGAAGCGATCGCTTCGCCGGGCGGCACCACAGGCGCTGGCCATGGTGCGCGGGTTCAGCATGATCACCCAGATGAGTGAATCCAAGGCCGTTATCGGCTTGAACATGCTGCGGCTGTGGGATGACCGCGGCACGCTCGAACCCTGGATAGAACCGTTGTCGACGGCCCTGACTGATGGCACGGCAGCGCCACTGGTGCACGCCGCCGTGCCGTTCGCCGACGCGCCGGAAGCACACCGGATCCTCGCTGCGCGGGAGAACATCGGCAAAGTCGTGCTGGTGCCGTGATCTGGTGGGCGCGGACGGTATCGAACCGCCGACCGCTGGTGTGTAAAACCAGAGCTCTACCACTGAGCTACGCGCCCGTGCCCGGGCAGGCTACCTGCCCGAAGGCCAACTTCCCAAAATTTTCAGTCCCCCTCAGGCCCGCAAGGCCGCCAGGGCGTCCGTCCAGAGCCGCTGATCGCGGGACTCGCCGGGCTGCTTCATCTCGGCGAAGCG
>DAIODV010000454.1:397-2796 GCA_036746615.1 Mycobacterium sp. | reverse complement strand
GTTGGCGGAGTTGATGGGCGGACCCAATATCGCACCGCCGCCACCCGGACAGAACATGGCCGGCCCGCCGAACGCCTACGACGAGAACAACCCGCTGCCACCGCCGTGGTATCCGCAACCCCTGCCGTCGCCGACGGCGGCCCCGCCCGGAGCCGGCTCATGAGGGGGGCGTTGAGGCAAGCTCGTCATAAGGCGTGGCAGGCCTTGGTGTTGCTCACGGCCACGGTCGTACTGACCTCCTGCGGGCACTGGCGGGGTATCGCCAACGTGCCGCTGCCCGGCGGGCCCGGCAGCGGCAAGGGTGCCTATACGATCTATGTACAGATGCCAAATACGTTGGCACTCAACGGTAACAGCCGGGTCCTGGTCGCTGATGTGTTCGTCGGCACGGTTCGCGCGATCAACCTGAAGAACTGGGTCGCCACCCTGACTGTGGACCTGGAGAAGGGCGTCAAGCTACCGAAGAACGCCACCGCCAAAATCGGCCAGACCAGCCTGTTGGGGTCTCAGCACGTGGAACTGGCTGCACCGCTGAACCCGTCGCAGGAGCAGCTGAAAAACGGTGACACGATCCCGTTGACCAATGCGTCGGCGTATCCCTCCACCGAGCAGACGCTGGCCAGTCTGGCCATGGTGCTGCGCGGCGGCGGCGTCCCCAATCTCGAGGTGATCCAAAACGAGGTCTACAAGATTCTGGCCGGGCGCGCCCACCAGATCCGAGACTTCCTCGGCAGGCTGGCGACCTTCGCCCGCGAGCTGAACCAGCAGCGCGACGACATCACTCATGCGATCGACTCCACCGACCGGCTGCTGTCCTATGTCAGCGAGCGCTCGGACACGCTGGATCAGGTCCTGACTGAATTCCCACCGCTGGTCCAGCATTTCGCCGACCAGCGCGAGCTGTTCGCCAACACCGTCGACACGGTGGGGCGGATCAGTAATGTCGTCGATCAGACGTTGTCGGCCGCGCGGGGCGATCTGCATCAGGATCTGACGCAGTTGCAGCGGCCGCTCAAGCAACTCGGCCGCGCCGCGCCATATTTGGTCGAAGCACTGAGCTTCCTGCTGTCGCCGCCGTTCGCCATCGACAGCGTGCCCAAGATCGTGCGCGGCGACTACATCAATGTCTCCGGAGCGCTGGACCTGACACTCAGCGCCGTCGATAATGCAATCTTCACCGGCACAGGGTTTTCCGGAGCGTTGCGCGCTCTCGAACAGTCGTGGGGCCGCGACCCCGCGACGATGATCCCCGACATCCGCTTCACCCCTAACCCGGCCGATGCGCCGGTGGAGCGAGGCGAGTAAGCGATGTTGACTCGCGTCATCCGCATCCAGTTGATCGTGTTCGCGGTCCTGACCGTAGCTGCGCTGGTGGCGCTTGGCTGGTACTACTTGCGCATCCCCAGCCAACTCGGTGTCGGTCAGTATCGGCTGGTCGCTGAGCTGCCGGCCTCGGGCGGGTTGTATCGCACCTCGAATGTGACCTACCGCGGCATCCAGATCGGCAGGGTCACCAAAGTCGAGCCGACGAAACATGGTGTCCGCGCGACGCTGAGCATCGACAGCCGTTACAAGATCCCGATCGACGCGTCGGCCAACGTGCACTCGGTGTCGGCGATCGGTGAGCAGTATCTGGATCTGGTGTCAACGGGAAACCCGGGAAAGTTCCTCGCGCCCGGACAAACCATCACCAAAGGCACGGTACCCAGCGAGATCGGCCCCGCGCTGGACGCCGCCAACCGTGGCTTGTCGGTCTTACCCAAGCGCAAGATCACGTCGCTGCTCGACGAAACCGCGCAGGCGGTCGGCGGACTGGGGCCGGCTCTGCAACGCTTGGTCGATTCGACCCAGTCGATCGTGGGGGACTTCCAGACCAACATCGCCGACGTCGACGACATCATTCAGAATGCGGCGCCGATTCTGAAAAGCCAAGTCGACTCTGGTGATTCGATCGAACAGTGGTCACACAATCTCGACGTGCTCACCACGCAGGTCGCGCAAAACGACCAGCACGTGCAGAGCATTCTGTCGAAAGCGGCGCCGACCGCCGACCAAGTCAATGAGGTGTTCAGCGATGTGCGTGAATCGCTGCCGCAGACGCTGGCGAACCTGGAGATCGTCGCCGACATGCTCAAGCGTTACAACAAAGGACTTGAGCAGCTCTTGGTGTTCCTGCCCGAGATCGCCGCGGTCGGGCAGACTTTGGTCGCGACCGCCCCGGGGCAGGTATTGATGAATCTCAACCTGTCGCTTAACAATCCGCCGCCATGCCTGACCGGATTTCTACCGGCGTCGCAGTGGCGGTCGCCGGCCGACACCAGCATGGCGCCACTGCCCACCGGAACGTATTGCAAGATCCCGCAAGACACGCCAGCCAACGTCGTACGCGGCGCGCGTAA
>DAIODV010000454.1:0-387 GCA_036746615.1 Mycobacterium sp. | reverse complement strand
TGCTGGTGGAGTTGCCGCAAGGTGCGGCCGACCTCCAAGCGATCGGCGTAGCCAACCGCAACACCAAGCAGGACTACGCCGGCGCCTTCCTCAGCTTCAATCTCAATCTCAACCTGCCGCCCGCATGCACCACCGGATACCTACCCGTCCAGCAGCAGCGGGCCGCCAGCTACGAGGATTACCCGGAAGTCCCTGCGGGCGAGTTCTATTGCCGGATACCGCAAGACTCGAATCTGACCGCGGTACGCGGCGCGCGTAACTACCCGTGCGTCGACGTGCCCGGCAAGCGTGCCGCGACCCCGCGAGAGTGCCGCGACACCAAGCCGTACATTCCGCTGGGCACCAACCCGTGGTACGGCGATCCAAACCAGCTGCGAAACTGTCCGG
>DAIODV010000453.1:1321-2799 GCA_036746615.1 Mycobacterium sp. | reverse complement strand
CGGCCATTGGCCCAGCTCACACGTGTTGGTCTTGCCGACGATCACCGCGCCGGCCACCTTGAGCCGGCGCACCACCTCGGCGTCCTCGGCGGCGGGCCGGACGTGCCCGGAAGTACCGAACGCCGTCGGCACCCCGGCGACGTCGACGTCGTCCTTGACCGCGATCGGGACACCCAGCAGTGGCGCCTGGTCGCCGGCGGCGCGGCGCCGGTCGGCCGCGGCAGCATCGGCCAGCGCCGTCTCGGTTAGCACCACGCGGAAGGCGTTCAGCGTCGACTGGCTCATGTCGATGGCGTGCAGCGAGCGGCGGACCAACTCGTCGGCGCTCACCTCACCGCTGGCCAACTGGTAGAGCTGGTCGGTCAGCGTCGGAAAACGGGGAGCAGCGGCGTCCATCATTGGTACAGACCTTATCGGCGCGGGTGCGAGGCTTTCGTCGCAGTGCGGTGACAAACTGGTATCCATGCGGCTGTACCGAGACCGTGCGGTGGTGCTGCGCCAGCACAAGCTCGGCGAAGCCGACCGGATTGTCACCATGCTCACCCGCGACCATGGACTGGTCCGCGCGGTGGCCAAGGGCGTGCGCCGTACCCGGAGCAAGTTCGGCGCGCGGCTGGAGCCGTTCGCGCATATCGACGTGCAATTGCATCCGGGCCGCAACCTGGACATCGTCACGCAGGTCGTCTCGCTTGACGCGTTCGCCACCGACATCGTCAGCGACTACGGCCGATACACCTGCGCGTGCGCGATGCTGGAGACCGCCGAGCGCCTCGCCGGTGAGGAACGCGCGCCGGCCCAGGCATTGCATCGACTCACAGTAGGAGCGTTGCGGGCGGTGGCCGATGGGCGGCGACCCCGTGAGCTGGTGTTGGACGCTTATCTGCTGCGGGCCATGAGCATCGCCGGGTGGGCTCCGGCGCTGACCGAATGCGCCCGCTGCGGCACACCGGGTCCGCATCGGGCATTTCACATCGGCGCAGGCGGCAGCGTCTGCGGCTACTGCCGCCCCGCCGGGGCGACGACACCGCCGCTGGGCGTGCTGGATCTGATGTCGGCGCTGCACGACGGGGATTGGGAGGCCGCGGAAACTGCCTCGCACTCGGCTCGCAGCCAGGTCAGCGGATTGGTAGCTGCCCACCTGCAATGGCATCTGGAGCGCCAGCTGCGAACGTTGCCGCTGGTCGAGCGGACAGGCCGGGTCGATCAGAGCGTCGCCGACCGGCGCATAACGCTGGTCGGGCAGGATGTGGCCCATGGTGCGGAATCAGAAGCCGGCTGACTTCCCGCAGCTTCCGCCGGCCCCCGCCGACTACCCGACCTTCCCCGACAAGTCCACCTGGCCCGTCGTCTTTCCCGCGCTTCCCCCGTCAGCCGACGGCGGCCCGCGGCGGCCCCCGCAACACATTTCCAAGGCGGCCGCACCGCGAATTCCGGCGAGTCAGCTGCCCAACCACGTCGCGATCGTGATGGACGGCAAC
>DAIODV010000453.1:0-1311 GCA_036746615.1 Mycobacterium sp. | reverse complement strand
CCCGCGTCGAAGGCCACAAGATGGGCGAGGCTGTCGTCATCGACATCGTCTGCGGCGCAATCGAAATCGGCGTCAAATGGCTCAGCCTCTACGCGTTTTCCACGGAGAACTGGAAGCGGTCGGCCGAGGAGGTCCGGTTCCTGATGGGCTTCAACCGCGACGTGGTGCGACGGCGGCGGGTCAGCCTCAACGAGATGGGCGTCAAGATACGCTGGGTGGGCTCGCGGCCACGCCTGTGGCGAAGCGTCATCAAGGAGTTGGCGATCGCAGAGGAGATGACGATGCACAACGACGTCATCACGGTCAACTACTGCGTCAACTACGGCGGTCGTACCGAAATCGCTGAGGCCGCAAAGGATATCGCGCGTGAAGCTGCGGCCGGCAGGCTGAACCCAGAGCGGGTGACTGAGGCGACCGTGGCCCGCCACCTGCACCGCCCCGACATCCCTGACGTCGACCTTTTGCTGCGCACATCGGGCGAGCAGCGAACCAGCAATTTCATGTTGTGGCAAGCCGCCTACGCGGAATACATCTTTCAGGACAAGCTCTGGCCCGATTACGACCGCCGCGATCTGTGGGCGGCCTGCGAAGAGTACGCATCGCGGCACCGACGATTCGGGACGGCTTGATGGCCAGTCACTTCAATCACAAAGGTCACCAGGGCGAAGCGATGCGCGTTGTGCCCGCCTCTGAGCGACAATCGGCCGGCCAACGGCTTTCGCGCCCTGTAGTCGAAGAAATTGTCGCTCAGAGGCGGGCACATCGTGTGGCTCGCCAAATGCAGATGAGGCCAAGCTAATGCCTTCGCTGCAAGAGCAGTTGCTGACCGTGCTTTCCGAGGTGTTACCTGTCGAGGAGGAATCCGACGGTGCGCTGACCGTGCGCCACGACGGCACCATCGCGTCGTTGCGGGTCGTGACCATCACCGACGAGCTCGCCCTGGTATCGCTGACCCAGATCGTGGCGTGGGATCTGCCGCTTACCAAAAAGATTCGCGACAGCGTAGCCGAGCAGGCGAACACTACTCTGCTGGGATTGGTGGCACTGGTCGAAAAGGTCGGTGAAGAGACCGCCAAACGTAACTCGAACAAAACGGCAGATGTGATGCTGCGCTACAACTTTCCGGGCGGGGGCCTGAGCGACGACGCGCTGCGCACCCTGATTCTGATGGTGCTCGACAAAGGCGCCGAGATCCGTCACGCGCTGACGGACTAGATCAGCTACGGCAATCCGAGCAGGTGCCGAAGATCTCGATGGTGTGGCTGACATCGGAAAAGCCGTGTTTCGTTGCTACCTCGGCTGCCCACGCCT
>DAIODV010000452.1:0-2803 GCA_036746615.1 Mycobacterium sp. | reverse complement strand
GTTCGCTGCTGCGCGCCGTCGGCCCGGACGGCCGGGTGATCTCCTACGAGGTGCGCGCCGATCATGCCGAACACGCCCGTCGCAATGTGGAGACCTACTTTGGCTGCGCCCCCGCCAACTGGCAACTGATCATCGGCGATGCCGCCGAAGCCGACCTGGCCGATGGCTGCGTCGACCGGGTGGTGCTCGACATGCTGGCGCCCTGGGATGTGCTCGACAACATATCGCGAGTGCTGGTGGCCGGCGGTGTGCTGATCGTCTACCTGGCCACCGTCACGCAGCTGTCGAAAACCGTAGAGGCCCTGCGCGATCAGCAGTGCTGGACCGAGCCGCGGGCGTGGGAGACATTGCAAAGAGGTTGGAACGTCGTGGGATTGGCGGTGCGCCCGCAGCACAACATGCGCGGCCATACCGGATTTTTGGTGTCGGCGCGTCGACTTGCTCCGGACACTGTGACGCCGACTCCGTTACGCCGCAAGCGTTAAGCCCGGTTAGTCCTCGCTACGCGACAACCCCCGGCGCACCGACAACAGCTCGAACTCGGGGTGCGCAGCCACCAAGCGCTCGGCTGCGTCGAGCACGTCGACAACGTGGCGGCGGTCGGCCGACACCACCGCAGCCCCGATCCCTGCTCGTCGGTAGAGCTCATGCGAGCCGGTCTCGGCGGCCGACACGCTGAACTTGCGCACTAACTCCGCCACCACCGGGCGGATCACCGATCGCTTCTGCTTGAGCGAGTGCACGTCGCCGAGCAGCAAGTCGAACTCGAGCCAGCCGATCCACATAGCAGGGCTAGTGGCCGGGTGCCTTGGGCGGCGCCAACTGCGGCGAGGCCACCGCCAACAGCTGTCGAGCGGTACGTTCGGACAGTTGCCAGCCGCCGTGGTAGGGCTTGAATTCCATCGGAAACATAAACGCGCCCGAGGCGCCGGGCTTGGATGTGCCGATTTGAACGAAGGCCCGCACGTATCCCGGGTCCACATCTGACCACGCTATGTCTCGCACTCGAAGCTGTATCGGTGCATATCCGTTTTCCAGCAACGCATTGGCGAATGCGTCGATGACGGGCGCGTGTTCGGGGGTAGCGCCTTCCACCAGGTTCAGCTTGGCGATACCGGGCACGCCAGGATCTGCCAGCCGGTACAACACACCGACAAGCGCTTCCGGCGGCGGCAGGGGAGCGACCTGCGGGGTCGCCGTCGATGTCAGCGCAGGCACCGACACCAGCGCCTCGGTGTCCGGCGACGAGCCGTGCTCGTCGTGCGAACACCCCAAGAGCCCGACCGCCGCCGCAATCGAAACGGCGCTCAAGACTGCCCTCAGGCGTTGGGGCATTCGGCCGTTGTCAGTGGCCCGACGACCGCACCGATTGCATCAGCGTCATCGCCGAGTTGTGCGACAGCTTCCAGCCGCCCTGATTGACGAACGTGAGGTTCTCGTACGTCGGGGCGAGATGCGGGCCCGTCGCGGTCAGGGCGGCAGCGGCCGTGCCGGGGCCGGCGGGCGTGATGCTGGTGAAGTTGAACGTCAGCGGCAAGCTGCCCTTGGCAGCGGCCTTCTGCAGTTCATGGTCGGCAAGAGCGGCCGGAACCGGGACGCCGCCCTCGATGAGGTCGCCCTTTTGGGCGAAGGACACGCTCGGGTCCTGCAGCGTGTTGAGGACGGTTGCCAATTGATCGGCGGTCGGCAGGTCCGCCGCCGGGTCCAGCGGCAGTGGAGTGCCGAATACGACTGGCTGCACCGCAGGCAACGCGGCGTTAACAGATGCAATGCAGGTCACACCCGCAGCCGCCGCGCCGATTGCGGCGACAGCCGCCACGCCCGTGGCAAGGGATTTCAGGGTCACAAAAGTCCTCTCGATCAGGCCGACTCAACAAGATGTTAACGCCGTTGCCAGTGTGCCCCATTTCGAGTTCCCGCATGAATTGGAAATCGCCGGTAGCGTTGAGGTATCCGCCGCACCACCTCGAAGGAGCGGGAAAGGAGCGCAACATGGGTGAGTCAGAGCGCGAAACGTTCGGTAGCCCTCGCGACCCCGACCTGTCCAGCGAGGACGCGGCCGAGTTAGAGGAGCTGCGCCGCGAGGCGTCGATATTGCGTGAGCAACTGGAGAATGCCGTCGCAACGCAGAGCGCCGCACGCAGCCCCCGCGATATTCACCAGCTTGAGGCGCGAATCGATTCGCTCGCCGCGCGGAATTCCAAACTGATGGAAACGCTCAAGGAAGCCCGCCAGCAACTGCTGGCACTGCGCGAAGAGGTTGACCGGCTTGGTCAGCCGCCGAGCGGCTACGGCGTGCTGCTCGGCGCGCACGACGACGACACCATCGACGTGTTCACCTCCGGGCGCAAGATGCGATTGACTTGCTCGCCCAACATCGACGTCAAGTCTTTGAAGAAGGGACAGACGGTTCGGCTCAACGAGGCTTTAACTGTCGTCGAGGCCGGCACGTACGAATCAGTTGGTGAGATCTCCACGCTGCGCGAGATTCTGGGCGACGGCAACCGGGCTCTGGTCGTCGGACACGCCGACGAGGAACGCATCGTGTGGCTCGCCGAGCCACTCGTCGCCGAGGATCTGCCCGACGGCCATCCCGACGCGCTCAACGACGACCAACGTCCCCGCAAGCTGCGTCCCGGTGACTCGCTCCTAGTCGACACCAAAGCCGGGTATGCGTTCGAACGCATTCCCAAGGCCGAAGTCGAGGACTTGGTGCTCGAAGAGGTGCCCGACGTCACCTACGACGACATCGGTGGGTTGGGCCGGCGGATCGAGCAGATCCGCGACGCCGTGGAGCTGCCGT
>DAIODV010000451.1:0-2804 GCA_036746615.1 Mycobacterium sp. | reverse complement strand
GAGGTAGACGGGGTTCATGTCTGCGAGCGCGTATGCCCAGTGCCGGATCATCGGCTGGTTGACCGGATCCGGCGCCACCGACGGCATTCCGCTGCCGCCGGTGGGCTGGCCGACGAGCGCCTTCAGCTTGCTATAGAGCCCGGTATCTGCGTTGGTCACTGAGTTGGTCCTCCTGACTTCTCGGTCGCGCGGAGATCACGTGGTGCTCGCGGCATGCCCAGTCCGGCCATCGCGATGATGTCCCGTTGGATTTCGTTGGCGCCGCCACCGAATGTACTGATGACCGCAACCCGGTAGGCGGATTCCAGTGCACCGCGCAGCGGCGCGTCGACGCCGCGGCGTAACCCGTTGTGGTCGAGCACTTCCAGCAGCTGGCGGGCGACCACGGGGGCCAGCTCCGTGCCGAAAACTTTCGCGGCGGAGGCTTCGCCCATACTCAGAACCCCTTTGGACATCGCCGCGTTGACCCGAAGGTTCATGAGTTTGTAAGCCGCGACCTCTGCCTCGACCCGCGCCAGCGCCAACTGCACCCAGGGCCGGTCGATGACGCGACCGCCGTCGAGCTCGGTGTCGCGGGCCCACTGCAGTGTCTGCTCGAACAACGGCTCCAGCGCGCCGAGGTTGCCCAGCGCCGCGCGCTCGAAATTCAGCTGGGTGGTGATCAGCTGCCAGCCCTGGTTTTCCCCGGCCACGATCGCGCTCGCCGGGACCCGCACATTGTCGTAAAACGTGTAGAAGGTGGAGATACCCGGCATGGTGTGCAGCGGCTGCCAGGAGAATCCCGGCGACGAGGTCGGCACGATGAAGATGGAAATGCCTTTGTGCTTCTTGGCGTTTGGGTCGGTGCGTGCGGCCAGCCAGATGTAGTCGGCGTACGCGGCGCCGCTGGTGAACATCTTCTGCCCGTTGATGATGTAGTCGTCGCCGTCGCGGATCGCAGTGGTGCGCAGCGACGCCAGGTCGCTGCCGGCCGCAGGCTCGGAGTAGCCGATCGCGAACTCGACGCTGCCGTTGAGGATCGCGGGCAGAAACGTCTGCTTTTGCTCTTCGGTGCCAAACTGCATCAGCGTCGGACCGACGGTATTGAGGGTGACCAGCGGGATCGGCGCGTTGACCCGTCGCGCCTCCTCGGCGAAGATAAACTGCTCGATCGCCGAAAAACCTCGTCCGCCATATTCTTTGGGCCAGCCAACGCCGAGCAGGTCAGCAGCTGCCAGAGCGCGTACGCATTCGCGCACCGCGGGCCCGCCTTCGATGTGTTCGCTGACCGCCGCCTGACGTTCCGGCGTCATGATCTGTTCCATCGTGGCGCGGATCTCGTCGCGCAGCTTCTCCTGCTCGGGGGTGTACTCGAGTTGCATGGCTCAGGATCCCAGCCGGACCGGCATTCGTTTGACCCCGGGCACCATGGTGGCCCGCATCCGGTCGACCTCACCGACCAGCTCGAGCCGCGGGAAGCGACCCAGCAGCTCCTCGAACATCACCGTCGCTTCCAGCCGAGCCAGCTGCGCACCCACGCAGGAATGTTCACCGCACCCGAACGCGATATGTGGGTTCGGGTGCCGCGTCACCTTGAATTCCTCAGAGTCGCAACCGAATACGTCCTCGTCGCGGTTGGCCGACCCGTACAGCATCACCACCACGTCTCCTTCGGTGATCCGTTGAGCACGGATCTCCACGTCGACCGTCGCGGTGCGTGCCATATGCACCACTGGACTGTTCCACCGCAGCATCTCCTCGACGGCGCCTGGGATCAACGAAGGATCGTCGACCAGCAGCCGGCATTGGTCGGGGTGCGCGATCAGCGCGAGTGTGCCCAGCGCAATCAGATTGCGGGTGGTTTCATTACCGGCCACCAGCAACAGAAACGCGAAGTTGAGCAGATCTTCGTCGGTGAGCCGGACTCCGTCGATCTCGGCGCCGGCCAAAACCGACAGCAAGTCGTCGCGCGGTTCGACTCGTCTGGCCCCGATCAGCTTCTGGAAGTACTCGAACAGCTGACCTGCAGCCACCATGGGATCGAGTTCGATCTCCGGATCGGCGGTCCCGGTCGCCGCATCCGACCACGCCCGGAACTGCTCCCAATCGTCGGGCGGGGCGCCGATCAGCTCGGCGATCATGCGGGTGGGCAGCGGAGCGGCGATCTGTTCGGCGAACTCGTGCACTGAGCCGGGCTCGATGCCATCGAGAATCCCGCGGACGATCTCGCGGATCTTCGGCTCCAGCACCGCCACCCGCCGACGGGTGAAACCCGAGTTGATCAGCTTGCGCATCTGCCGGTGCCGCGGCGGGTCGGTGAAGATGAGGCTGCCGGGCTGGACGGGGCTCGGCATCGCGGGATCCGGAATCGTGATGCCCGTGGTTGACGAGAACATCGCCGGGTTACTCGACACGAAGCGGATGTCCTCGTAGCGCAGTAGCGCCCAGAAGTTGGTGACGTCGTTCCAGCACACCGGCTCCGTCGCGCGCAGTTCGCGGTAGGCGGGGTAGGGATCGCCCGCGTAGAAGTCCGGCGAGTGAAGCGGGATCTTCGTTGGCACGGGCCTCCCTCAGCGGGACCGCGATCGTACATTTCCACACGATCTGTCCGGTGGACTCTGTTTACCCTGGCGGTACGGCCATGTCAATATGCCTGCTGCTAAGGCGAAAACGTTCAGCCATTGACGACACCCGCCCGACAGGTGTACACCAAACGTTGAGCCGCCGGACCGTCGAAGGAATCAATATGGCTGAGTCACGCTCACTGATCGACAGCTACGACGTCTACATCGACGGGAAATGGGTCAAGCCCGAGAACGGCCGCT
>DAIODV010000450.1:2619-2832 GCA_036746615.1 Mycobacterium sp. | reverse complement strand
TACGACATCACCGCATCGAGGGCGCACACCGTGGTGCTGTTTCAGGCCGGGTTGCTCACCGAAGATCAGCGCGACGGCCTGCTGGCCGGACTGGACAGCCTCGCCGAGGATGTCGCGGACAGGAGCTTTGTCCCGCTGCCCACTGACGAGGACGTCCACGGCGCGCTGGAACGTGGGCTGATCGACCGAGTTGGGCCCGACCTCGGTGGTCGG
>DAIODV010000450.1:0-2609 GCA_036746615.1 Mycobacterium sp. | reverse complement strand
TGGAGGGAATGTTGTAGCCTTTGGCCATCAACTCGGCGGCATGCTGCTTGTTCTGGACAAGCTCGAGGCCGACGTCGTCTCCGGGGCGTTCACCCCGACGCTCGCCGACGAGGACTGCCACACCGCCCTCGAGCGCGGGCTGATCGAGCGGGTCGGACCGGAGCTCGGCGGCCGGCTGCGCGCGGGCAGGTCGCGAAACGATCAGGTGGCCACCCTCTTTCGGATGTGGCTGCGTGACGCGACACGCCGAGTGGCCGGCGGCGCACTGGATCTCGTCGGCGCACTGGCCACCCAGGCCGCCAATTACCCCGACGCGATCATGCCCGGCAAAACGCACATGCAATCCGCGCAGCCGATCCTGCTGGCACACCATCTCCTTGCGCACGCCCACCCGCTGTTGCGTGACGTCGACCGGATCGTCGACCTGGACAAGCGCACCGCGGTCTCGCCCTATGGTTCAGGCGCTTTGGCCGGATCGTCGTTGGGGCTTGACCCGGATGCGATCGCTGAGCGGCTCGGCTTCACGACTGCGGCCGAAAATTCCGTCGATGCCACTGCGGCAAGGGATTTCGCCGCCGAAGCCGCGTTTGTCTTGGCAATGATCGGCGTCGACTTGTCGCGCCTCGCCGAGGACGTCATCCTCTGGAGCTCCACCGAATTCGGCTATGTGACGCTGCACGACTCGTGGTCGACCGGCAGCTCGATCATGCCGCAGAAGAAAAACCCCGACATCGCTGAGCTGGCTCGCGGCAAATCCGGTCGGTTGATCGGAAACGTCGCCGGGTTGCTGGCGACGCTGAAAGCGCAGCCGCTGGCCTACAACCGGGATCTGCAAGAGGACAAAGAGCCGGTGTTCGACTCGGTGGCGCAGTTGGAGCTGCTGCTACCCGCAATGGCCGGCTTGGTGAGCAGCCTGACGTTCGACACCGAGCGAATGGCAGCGCTCGCCCCGGCCGGCTACACCCTGGCCACCGACATCGCCGAATGGCTGGTGCGCCAAGGTGTCCCGTTCCGCGATGCTCACGAGTCAGCGGGCGCCGCCGTGCGGGCCGCCGAACATCGCGGGGTCGGGCTGGAGGAGCTGACCGACGACGAGCTTGCTGCCATCAGCAGCCACTTGACCCCCGAGGTCCGCGAAGTCCTCACCATCGAGGGTTCGGTGTCATCACGCGACGCGCGCGGCGGCACCGCGCCCAGCCGGGTCGCCGCGCAGCTCGAAGCGGTTCATGTTGTCGCCGAACGCCTCCGGCAGCAGCTGAGCCGGTAGGCCGCTGGTTCAGGCCCACCGACGTTCCTGGATTACCTCCAACAGGGAGCGCGTAGCCTGGGTCAGTGGATCATCATCCCCAAGCAGGGTGCTGCATTCTGCAATCAACGGTTCCGTCCAAGCGCGAGCGCTGTCGAACTCATGGCCACGCCAGAGCGTATGAGCCAGCTCGTAGCGTCGGCTCAGGCACACGCGGGAGGCGGCCCCGGACTCCCGGATAGCCTGCCCTACCGATTTTTTGGCCTCCACGACCGCAGTCATCAAGTCTTCCAACTCGGCACGTATTTGCGCGGCATGCTCGGCGACGTTGTCTCTGCCCTCCTCATCGAGGCCGCCGGCATCGCCCCACGGCCGTTCCGGGTCGAACTCGAGACCGCGGTCTTCGATCTCGAATTCGATCAATAACTCATTCGATACCTCGTCCTGCGTCTCGAGGGTTTCTTGCCAGCCAATCCGTTGCTCTGCCAACGTCTGTCGGGCGGCCACCGTCAGATGATGCTGTTCACCGAGCACCCGAACTTCGTCGTCGACGAGGACCTCCCAATCTGAGACCCGATCGAGGACTTGGCCGTCAGTGGGCGGCAACCACAGCGCCCTGGTGTGCCGCGCCAGCAACGTGTGCTGATGGTCATAGCCCATTACCGAAGTGAGTATCGGGATCAGCCGGTCGAATTCGCTCACCGCCGCCGCCGTATCTCCGGCCTCGCCCAAACAGACGGCGGCGGCGAGTTGGACGGCGACACTGTCCGGGTGCTGATCACCCAGCACTTGTCGCATGCCCACCGCGGTGGCCGTCAGTTCATCGCGCGCACCTATCCGGTCGCCCAGCTGTCGTCGCATCTCTCCGATCTGGTGGCGCGCGCCCAACGTGGAAGGGTGCTCGGTCCCGAATACACGCTGTTCGTCCCCGTAGAGGGCCACCCACACCGGTAATGCTCTTGCTGGATCGAGACCCAATTCCGGGTCACAGCATGCCAGTATGTGGCGCGCTGCCACCGTGGTCGGATGATCGGCGCCCAGTACCTCGATCGCCGTCGGAACGATTTCCCGCGCCGCCTCCAGCGCACCGGAGATATCACCCGCGCCGAGGCGCCAGCTCGGGATCAGCGCCGCAATCGTCAGTGTGTCGGGATGGTGTTCAGCTGAAGCTTCGTTCTGCGCGGTCAGAAACTGAGCGCTGTAACGCAATGCGTTGTCAAAATCGCCGGCTGCTGCGCTCGCCATCGCCGCTTGGAATAGCGCATTCGGCGCTGGCACAGCGCTCGACAAGTGTTCGTCGTCCGGCACGCGTCCCGACCTTACCGTCCGCGATAGGGACCTACGCGCAGAAAATTTCTGCTTA
>DAIODV010000449.1:0-2848 GCA_036746615.1 Mycobacterium sp. | reverse complement strand
GCAGCAGCAGATACACCGTGCGCATCGGCGAAATCACCCGCCACACCGGTCCGAAAAGCAGTGAAACAGCTACCAATCCGACCCACAGCAGCACATAGAACACACCTAGAAGGGCATTCGCCTGTGTCTGTGGCCCCCACATCCCGGCTGACACCACCCACGCGGTGAACAGCAACGCCGCGCCGGCCGCAATGCCGCGTGCCGCTCGCGAATCCACCAGTGCGGTAACGGCTTCCGGCAATGGGTGGCCTGGTTTGAGTGGATCAAACCGTGGCTGTCGCCATGCGAACGCCACCAAGGCAAAGGTGAACGTTAACGCCCAAGCGGCTCCGATCACCGAATAGGCGTAGGGGACTGGGAGATCGCTCGATCCACCTAAACCGTGCGCCAGGACTGCAGCATCAGTCACGGACGCACTTGAATCGTGGCGATCGTGCGGTCCAGATGATGCAGTTCGACGTCTACATTGCCCGGAACGTCGACCTTGAATTGAAACGTCTGATTGGCGGCCACTGCGACGGAGAACTTGTGATCGGGCACCGAATGCACGTGCAGTTCGTCGACGGCGTCACTTGTGACGTGCAACGTAATCGGTTGGGACACCTTGGCTTGCAGCGTGGCGTTACTCGGCGTGACCTGCCCCTTGGCGATGGTGACGTTGACGACCAGGCCCGCACCCGAGGGCTCGTTGGATTTCGGTGCACCGCCACAGGCAACAAGCCCGGCCGTCAGCAACACTGCCGCGGCGCTGGCGAACAGAGCTCGAATCATTGCGATCACGCCGCCTGCGGAGGCGACAGTTGCTCCTCCACAGGCAGCTTGGGCTCGGTATCGGTGGAGTTGATCCGGCCGGCGCCCCACGCGAGCGCGGTGATGACGGTCAACGTGAAGCACAGCACCACGATCCCGCCGGCGGTGAACAACCACGCCGGTACGCTCGGGTCGCGCTCGCGCTGCAGAATCGAAACCTCGAGCACGAACGGGCGTGTGCTGACGGCCTTCGCCGGAATCTCCGGCACGGGAATTGCTGCGTCAGCCGGGGCCCAGATCGGCACCGCGGTCATCAATCTGCCGTCTTGGACGCGGAGCAATGTCTTCCATTCGCCCCATACCGGAATCGGCTGGGTAGACACGTAGTGTCCGGGACCGACCTTCTTGAGATGGTCGATCGCCAGGCCGCGATCGTTCCACATCCGGCCCTGCCAGGACAGGATGGTCAGCCAATCTGGGTGATCGCCAACCAAATTGGGCGGGTTGACCTGCACGTCGGCCGACACCGTGCGTTGGCCCGGTTGGCTGGGCAAGTCGGCCAGCTTGATCGTGGCGGTGTCCTGCTTCGGTACATGGATGTGGAGCCCGTTGGCCACCACGCCGCCGATCACCAACACCGTCAGTACCACCGCGGTGATGCCAAACGCCTTACCCGGCAGCTTCTGGTTGGTCAGGACCATGCCGAACAGCGCCGCGCACACCCCGGCCAGGATCGCGACCGGCACCGCGGTCGGCAGTGCTTCACGCCACAGCGGCGACGGCCACGGGTAGTGGTAGACCGCGCCGATCCAGAGCGACTCCAGCCATAGTCCGACCGTGCCGACGCCGAGGCCCGCGAGAGCGCCGAACAGGATTGGACGCCGGAATAGCGGGGTGAGCGCCAACAATTCGACCACCACAGCGGGGCCCAGATACAACGGGAACCAGTTGATCGGCGCGCCCAGGATCGGACCGACCACCAAGGCAACCAGACCGCGCAGCGCAATCGCGAACAGCGCCGCGATAACCGCTGCACCTTTGCCCATGGTGATGCGCGCGACGACAGTGCCGACCGCTGCGGCCGCGGCAATCAGCATCGGCTGGAATACCAGGCGGAATTGCGGTACGCCGAAATCGAATTCGATTTGATAGACCGACATTCCGATGAACAATCCGCCGAGCGAGAGGTAGCGCATGGCTTTGACGAACCACTTCTCAGGGGTGGCATCTTGCACTGCCCGCCGACTCTCGTACTCGAGCATGAGAGTCGCGAAAAGGGAGAAATTGGCCCCGCCAATCATCATCAAATGCGTTGGGCCCCACAGTGTCACGTCCTGGCCGAAAATGCGGTGCCAGATGTCGTCGAGCGGGAACCCGCACATCGCGTACAGTCCGCAACCGGCCATCAGCACACCACCAACCGGCGCGTACCAGTTGCGGGTGATGCGAACCGCGGCGGGCCCGGGCTTGTCGAATGGGATTACGACCGAAAGCATCCCAGCGACGAAGATGCCGAACAGCCCGATGATGATGAAGTAGTGCGCCGGGTTGGCCAGCGGCCCGGGATCGCGGCCATTGCCGATGTGCCAGCTGACGTCCCAGATGAAACCGAACAGGGCACAGATGATTGATGTGGTGAACACTGCGACCGGCAAGGCGACCCACGATGCGCGGTTGAATTTCTCTCCCATCTTGTCGGCGAGCGTGGTCAACCACGCGATCCGATGGGTGCGGTGCGCCCAGCCGACGTACAGCATCACGGCTCCGATGACGATCGCGGCTATCGATAAGCCGATCACCTGGTTGAGGCCGGCGCCCCGCGCCGGCGGTTCCGCGAGAACTGACAGTTCCACCGTGACCTCCCACCGCGACCGTGGGCCCGACTAGCCGGGCGTAACTTACGTCACAGTAGGTTGCCGCGTCACCGCAGATTCAAACTTTGACCGATCTGGTGTAGGCGTAGATCAGTCGCGCTTATCGTCAGCCGTCTTGGCCTGATCGTTGTCGGTGCGGCGTCTGTCGCGGATCGCGATATACAACACGACTCCCACGACAATCACCGCGGGCAAAAACGCCGGCCCGGCGAGCAGGAGCCAGT
>DAIODV010000448.1:436-2866 GCA_036746615.1 Mycobacterium sp. | reverse complement strand
GGCTCACTCCGGCGGCGGTGCTGCTCACCCACGGCCATATCGACCACATCTGGTCAGCGCAGAAGGTGTCCGATACGTTCGGCTGCCCGGCCTACATCCATCCCGAGGACCGGTTCATGCTGACCGACCCGATCAAGGACTTCGGGCCCAAGCTGGGCCAGCTGCTGTTGGCTGCGATGTTCCGCGAGCCCAAACAGGTCGTCGAACTGGACCGCGACGGCGACAAGATCGACCTCGCCGGGATCAGCGTCACCGTCGACCACACGCCCGGCCACACCCGCGGATCGGTGGTGTTCCGGGTATCCGGCGACAAAGACCTCGCGTTCACCGGCGACACGCTTTTTGAGCGCTCGGTGGGCCGCACCGACCTGTTCGGCGGCAGCGGCCGCGACCTGCTGTGCTCGATCGTCGACAAGTTGTTGGTCCTCGACGACAACACCGTCGTGCTGCCCGGACACGGGAATTCCACGACCATCGGCGCGGAACGGCGATTCAACCCGTTCCTCGAAGGCCTGAGCTCGTGAGCCAATTCTCTGGGCCCAAAGGTGTACCGGACTACGTCCCGCCGGATTCGGCGGCGTTCATCGCGGTGCGCTCAGGGCTGCTCGACGCCGCCCGCCGGGCCGGCTACAGCGATATCGAGCTTCCGATCTTCGAGGACACCGCGCTGTTCGCCCGCGGCGTGGGGGAGTCCACCGACGTGGTGACCAAGGAGATGTACACCTTCACCGACCGCGGCGGGCGCTCGGTGACGCTGCGGCCGGAGGGCACCGCCTGTGTCGTGCGCGCGGTGATCCAGAACGGCCTGGACCGCGGCGCGCTCCCGGTCAAGCTCTGTTACGCGGGCCCGTTCTTCCGCTACGAGCGGCCGCAGGCCGGCCGCTACCGCCAGATGCAACAGGTCGGCGTGGAAGCGATCGGTGTCGACGACCCCGCACTGGACGCCGAGGTGATCGCCGTCGCCGACGCCGGTTTCCGCTCGCTGGGCCTCGACGGGTTCCGGCTGGAGATCACCTCGCTCGGCGACAACACCTGCCGCCCGCAGTATCGGGAAATGCTGCAGGACTTCCTGTTTCAGCTTGACCTCGACGAAGAGACCCGCAAGCGTGCCGAGATCAACCCGCTGCGGGTGCTCGACGACAAGCGTCCGGAAGTCAAGGCGATGACGGCCGATGCGCCGGTGATGCTCGACCACCTTTCCGATGTGGCCAAGCAGCATTTCGAGACCGTGTTGGCCCACCTCGACGCCCTGGGCGTGCCCTATGTGATCAACCCGCGGATGGTCCGCGGATTGGACTACTACACCAAGACCACCTTCGAGTTCGTGCACGACGGGTTGGGCGCGCAATCCGGCATCGGCGGCGGCGGCCGCTACGACGGCTTGATGCGCGAGCTCGGCGGGCAGGACCTCTCGGGTATCGGGTTCGGGATCGGCGTCGACCGCACAATGTTGGCGTTGCAGGCCGAGGGTAAACACGTCGGCGAAACCGCCCGGTGCGATGTGTTCGGAGCGCCGCTCGGCGAGCAAGCCAAGCTGCGGCTGGCGGTGCTGGCCGGGCAGTTGCGCGCCGCCGGAGTGCGGGTGGATTTGTCTTACGGCGATCGCGGCATCAAGGCCGCGATGCGCGCCGCGGACCGCTCCGGCGCGCGCGTGGCACTGGTCGCCGGTGATCGCGATATCGAAGCAGGCACCATCGGCGTGAAAGATCTGGCCACTGGGGAGCAGGTCGACGTGGCGACGGATTCCGTTGTCGCCGAGGTTCTTTCGCGGCTGCGTGCTGTTTGAGCTAGGCCGACTCGAGTGTCGTGGACTTGTTCGCCGTGACTTTCGCGGCTAACGCAGCGAGTTTCTCGTCGAGTGCCTGTGCGGCCGATTGCAGCGGTGGGTTGTCGTCGATGACCATCTGCGACGACGGTTTGATGTAGGTCAGGCTGCTTCGGTTGTCGCTTTCTTCCAGCAGGAGTAGCTCCACCGGTGCGAACAGCCCTGCCGTCAGGTCATGCCGAAGCATCGTCACCGAGATCAATGGATTGCCGAGGATGGCGCGCAACGCTTTGCGGTTGATTCCGGCCGTCTTTAGCCAGTCGCCGTGATCGATGAGGTGCATCAGCATGAACTCGCTCGATCCGAGATACCGGGTGATCTCCGCGGAAAACGAATCCCAGTCGCTGAAGAATGCGGCGGGGAGATCGTTTATCGACTCCGGTCTTTCGCCGACCTGCGAGAGCAATGCGGCGACAAGATGTTCGTAGCTGTTGTCGCTGGCGATGCGTATCCGGACGCCGTCGAATCGGGTTTCCTGAGGATCAGGGGATGACACAGCCGCCCTCCTCGCTTGACAACTTGGGCCGATTCTAGGCCTCGCGGCTGTCCTCGGCCGCAAGTCGAGTGTGAACCCACGGCTTTCAGTGTGAAGCCAGGGCGGGAAA
>DAIODV010000448.1:0-426 GCA_036746615.1 Mycobacterium sp. | reverse complement strand
ACGGCAGTACCCGCCATGATGACGGGACGCTGCGCCTTATCCAGCAGCGTGGCAGCCCGCGCCACCATAATAGGGTCGGGCGCGGTGCGACCGCTGAGTTAGCGATGGTTCGACTGTGCATCCTTGGCCTCGAGTGTGCGTCCAGGGCGGGAAAATCGCGAAAAATGCCGCCCTGTGTTCACACTCGACGCCAAGGTTTCAAACTCGACGCGAAGGTGTCACGCGCGGTTGTGCTTGACCTGGTTGAACGGCACGCCGCGATCGGCGGCGTATTCGCGCGGAAAGCCCAGTACCCGTTCGCCAATCACGTTGCGCGCCATCTCGGTCGTGCCGCCGCCGAGATGTGCGGTTTGACGCGACAGGTAACGTTCGCCGACGAACAGCAAATCGGCAGGCCCGTCCACCACGCCGACGCTGCCGGCGATC
>DAIODV010000447.1:0-2870 GCA_036746615.1 Mycobacterium sp. | reverse complement strand
CGGCAGCGCCTGGACTCAGGGCACGGGCAAGGAGTTCAAAGGCGGGGTCGGCACCGGCGCGACAGGCAACGAAGGAACCTCAGCGGCGGTGAAGAACACCGAAGGGGCGATCACCTACAACGAGTTGTCATTCGCGATGGATGAGGGCCTTTTCGCCGCCGAGATCAAAACCCCGGCAAGCCGCAAGTCGAGACGGCCGGTGCGCATCGGCACCGACTCCGTCGGCAAGACCATCGCCGGGGCCAAGATCGTCGGCAAAGGCAACGATCTGGTGCTCGACATCTCGTCGTTCTACAACCCGAGCCAAGAAGACGTCTACCCGATCGTGCTGGCGACCTACGAGATCGTCTGCTCCAAATACGCCGATCCCCAAGTCGCGCAAGCGGTTAAAGCCGCGCTGCAGGCAACGCTCGGCCCTGGCCAGATCGACCTGGACAAGCACGGCTACATCCCGCTGCCGCCGGAGTTTCAATCACGGGTCGCCAGCGCGGTCGACGCGATCAGCTGAGATCACACACACATCGGAATCCGATGTGTGTGGTGGCGGTGTCTTGCGATTGCGGTGACCGCGCGGCAGGCCGATACCGGTGGCAGTACTCCGGTGCACACAGGTGCGAGCCGCCCTTGAGCGTCTGCGCGATGGTCGGATCAGCCGGCCCAGACGGCGCGCAGCAGGCCTTCGGCGGCTGATCCAACCGGTGATGGGCGGAGAATTCGGTGGTCGTCCATTCCCAGACATTGCCGATCATGTCGACAAGGCCGAACTCGTTTGGTGGAAACGCACCGACCGGCGAGGTTCCGACCCAACCGAGCGCACCATCGTTGCGGTAGGGGAAGCTGCCCTGCCAGGTGTTGGCCATCAGCTTTCCGCTCGGCTTCTCCTCGTCACCCCACGCATAGGTGGTGGTGGCTCCGCCGCGAGCGGCGTACTCCCACTCGGCCTCGGTCGGCAGCCGCCGTCCGGCCCAACGCGCATAGGCCGCGGCGTCGGGATAGGCCACTTGCACGACGGGATGGTCGGGCCGGTCGGCAATGTCGCTGTCCGGCCCGAATGGGTGGCGCCAGCTAGCGCCCGGGGCCCAGATCCACCACTGCCGCCAGTCGCGCAAATCGACCGGGCCTGGCGTCGGACGAAACACCATCGCACCCGCGCGCAGCTCGTTCGGGTCGGCGCCTGGGTAGAGCGCGGGATCGATGGGCTGCTCGGCGACCGTCACATACCCTGTCGCGGAGACGAATTCGGCGAACTGAGCATTGGTCACCGGATGCCGTTCCACCGCGAAGGCCGGCACGCTCACCGTGTGGATCGGCGCTTCCTCGGGGTAGAAGCTCGTCGAACCCATCCGGAAAGATCCGGACGGCAGTTCCACTAGCTCAGTGGGCATAGCTTCAGGGTATGACGACCGCGAAGTCTTGCATCAGCGCGGTTTTCGCCGCGTCGAATGCCGCGGCGTCGAAGCCGGGCGCATCCGCTGGCCCTTCCAGGTGGATCGTGACCAGGTATTTGTTCGTGTTCGTCCAGATATGGGTGATCCGGTCGGCGAAATCGAGCGTGCCCGGCGCCCCGAGGAAAGTGCCGGTCAGCTTCTGGCTGCTGTATCCGCAGAACTTGGCGCCCACGGTGTCGATCTGCAAATCGGGCTTGGAGCGATGCAACATCGCCGCGTAGTCGGCGAAGGCCGCGGCGGGATCGAGCTTTGTCTCGGCGATCGTCACCGTCCCGGTCATGCCGCCGGGTCCGCTGAGCGTCAAAGCCTCATCGCCTTGTCCGGGTTGCGAAGCCCAGCCGTCGGGCAAGGTGACGGTGATTCTCGGTGCGGCCGGCTCGGGGACCTGAGCGACAGTGCCGACGCCGATGCCGCTCGCTTCCGGCAAGCAGGCTAATGCGTTGGGCGGGATATGGTCCGGCAGCGTTGTCTCGATCCCCGGAACGGGTGCACCGCTGCTGGTGGTCGAGGCCACCGGGCCGCTGGCCCGCACCGCGCTGCCTTCGATGGCGTGGGCGCATCCGGAAAGCAGAGCGGCCACGGCAAACACGGCCCAGACCTTAGTCACGCGAAAACGCCAGTGCCATTTCCTTTTCCAGGTCTTCGTAGGGCCTCCCGGAAATGTCGACAGTGACATGGGCGATGGTCCCGCCGGTGAACGCGAACGGCGTTTTGTAGCGGCTGGACACCGCCGAGCCGCCGTTGCTCCCGACGGTGAGGCCGGCACCCGCCAATCCGAACGTTCCGGGATGCGCCCTCACATCTGCCAGAACGCCCACCGACCCTTCATCGATGAACAGCGTGACCTCACCGAGTGGCGTATGGCTGTTTTCCACGGTTCCAGTCCGCGAATAGCGAACGCCGAAAAGGTGTCTGCCCAATGGAACCGCGTCCGCCGACGAAACCAACTGCTGGCGCTCACCGAGAAAGTTGTAAACGTAGTGCAGTCGTCCGTCTTGGATGAACAGCACGTGCCCGCCGTGGCCGCCGCCCTGTTTGAACAGCACACCTTCGGCGCCGGTGGTATCCACGGTCACGTCGGCCAGCAGCGCGAACGAGCGGCCCATGATCTCGGGGGCGGCGCCGATGCCGACGTCCGCGCACTCGGGGTAGTAGGTGTAGCTGGTCCGTTGGCCGCCCAGATGAGGTCGCGAGCGCCCAAGCGTTTCAAGGACGTTCAGGTCCGACAGCGGCAGGCCGTTGTATTTGGCTGCTTCGGAAAACCACAGCGCCTTGAGCTCATCCAGCTTCTCCGTCTGCTCGGCTGCCAGGTCGTGGCACTGGCTGCGGTCGGCGTCGATGTGGAAGAGTTCCCAGCGGTCGGCGTCGAAGTGCCCCCAGCCCGCCGGCGTGGCCGCGTGGATGGTGTTCGCAAACCAGCCC
>DAIODV010000446.1:0-2877 GCA_036746615.1 Mycobacterium sp. | reverse complement strand
CATGACACCACTGCGCGAAGAGTTCGCCGGGTGGTTGACCGACTTCCTGCCGGACGACTACTACGACCGCTACCGCGAATACCGCTGGGACCTCGATCTGCGGCGTGGGTATCAGCGCGCGGCATTCGAGGCGGGCTGGTTGCAACCCACCTGGCCGCGTGAACACGGCGGTCGATCGTTGGGTTTGGCCGACGCGATGGAAATCCGGCTCGAAGGAGCCATGCGATCGGCGCCCAAGCTGCCCAACATCGCCGGCCCCGGCGTCGCGGCGCCCGGGATTCGCCAATTCGGCACTCGCGAGCAGATCGACCGTCTGCTGGTCCCGCTGCTGCGCGGCGACGAGTGGTGGGCGCTGGGCATGTCGGAGCCTGAGGCCGGATCCGATTTCGCCGGCCTGCGCACCCGCGCCGTGCGCGACGGGGACGTGTTCCGGGTGAAGGGCCGCAAGATCTGGACCACCCAGGCGCACCAGTCCAAGTGGTGCACGCTCTATGTCCGCACCGACCCGGACGCACCCAAACACCGCGGCATCTCTTGTCTGATCCTCGATCTCGAATCGTCCGGGGTGACAATCGAACCCATCCGGATGGCGTCGGTCTCCGATGAGACGTTCTGCGAAGTGATTCTCAATGACGTCGAGGTGCCGGCGTCGAATCTGTTAGGGCCCTACAACGGTGGCTGGCAGGTCGCGATGTCGTCGCTGAACCACGAGCGCCAGATGATCTGGATCATGAACTGGGTCGAGATCCAGCGTGGCTTGGATACCGTTCGGGGATCACAGAACGCAGACGACGACTACGCTTCCGGTGAGGTTTTCACCGAGCTCGGCTCACTGCTCGCTGACGCCGAAGCACTGCGGGCGACCGGATACCGCGCCTTGCACAACGAACTCGCCGGTCGGCCAAGTCCAGAGGCCGACATCCTCAAACTCCTCGGTTCGGTGACCCTGCAGCGGGTTTGGGAGCTTGCCGCGGCGGCCGCCGGGCCGACGTCTATCGACGATGCGGACCTGTTATTCGAACGTCAGGACGCGTTGGCGGCGACGATCTACGGCGGGACGTCCGAAATCCAACGCAACATCATCGCCGAGCGCCTACTCGGACTGCCGAAGGGATGACGATGGATTACGACCTCGGTGCCGACGCAGTCGAACTTCGAAAGCGGCTGCGAGACTTGATATCCGCACACATCCCCGAAGGCTTTCTCGGTGCCTGCACCGACGATCCAAGAGACCTCGCGACCACCGAATCGTTCTGCAAGCTGCTCGCCTCCGACGGGCTGTTGGCCCTGGCCTGGCCCAAAGAGCATGGCGGCGGCGGAGGTTCGATATGGCAGCAGACCGTATTGCGTGAGGAGATGTGGGCTCACCATGAGCCCCGCGGCGCGCAGTACATGGGGATCAACTGGGTTGGCCCCGCGCTGATGCGCTATGGGACCGCCGAGCAAAAGGCCCGGCACCTCGCTGCCATCTCTGCCGGAGAAGTGATCTGGTGTCAGGGGTTCTCCGAGCCGGAGGCCGGAACCGATCTCGCGTCGTTGCGTACCCGAGCCGTGCCGACCAGCGACGGGTGGCGCGTGACCGGCCAGAAGGTCTGGACCTCGTACGCGCAGATGGCATCCTGGTGCGTGCTGGCGGCGTGCACCGACCCAGACGCGCCGAAACCCAAGCGGCTCAGCCTGTTTCTGGTACCCATGGACAGGCCCGGTATCACCGTGCGGCCGATCCGCTCAATGCTCGGACCGCACCACCTCAACGAGGTATTCCTCGACGACGTCGAGGTGTTCGCCGACGAGGTCCTCGGCGAGGTCGGTGACGGCTGGCGAGTCATGCGCGAGGCACTCGCCTTCGAGCGGGTCGGGATCGCCCGGTATGCGCGATGCGAATCGCTGCTGGACCGGATGCAGCACGAACTCGGCGACGACTGGGATCAATTGCCGGAGTCGATCCGCGCCCGCTGGGTGCGGGCACTGATCGACGTACGGGTTGCGCGGCTACTGGCCTATCGCGCGGTGTCGCTGCAAGATGACCCATCGGCGGGCCCGGCAGCCAGCGCCGCCCGCATCGCAACCACCACCTGCGATCAACAGGTCGCAGAGCTATTGTTCGACGTGCTCGGCCCCACGGCACTGGATAGCGGCACCTCGGCGCGACTGCACGGGGCGATTGAAGATCACTGGCGATATGCCCAAGCCGCCACCGTGGCGTCCGGAACGATCGAAGTGCAGCGAATGCTGGTGGCACGCGAAGCTCTGGGAGGATCTCACCGGTGAATACCGCACTGCCAGAAGACATTGCCGAATTCGGCGCAGTTGCCGCCAAACGATTCGTCCGGTTCGGCGGCCCGCAGGCAGCGCTGCGCGCTGAGACAGTGGAACACCTGCGCGACGACGCCCGGTCCGCGCTGGCCGACCTCGGCGCATTCGACCTCGAGGTCCGCTCCTGTCCCGACGATCTGCTGGCCGCCGCGGTGCTCTGCCAGGCGGCAGGCGCGGCAGCGCTCCCCTACCCGCTCGTCGACGAGCTGCTGGCGATCGACGGCGCTCGACTCGCCCTAGTGAATCCCGAAGCGCCACGCATCGACCACGGGGACCTGCCCGGCGACTGGATCGCCACCGACCTCGACGGTAGGCGGTACCGCGTCCAATCGACATCACGTACCAGCGCCAAGCTGGGCCCATTTCTGGTGCCGGCCACGTTAACTGACTCCGAACGCACCGTGCCGGCAGGCGACGTTGCCACCCATTTGACGCTGGGATCGTGGCGGATTCTGGGCGCCGTGGAGCAGGCATTGGAGATCACCCGACAGCATGTCAACGCGCGAATGCAATTCGGCAAGCCGCTGGCGGAATTCCAGGCCGTGCGATTCACCATCGCCG
>DAIODV010000445.1:0-2880 GCA_036746615.1 Mycobacterium sp. | reverse complement strand
CTCGTTGGACGCCGAGGCGATGACGAAGCAGTCGGTGATGACCAGTTGCCCGGAAACATCGATGACGACGACGTCATTGGCAAGCTTCGACGCCGCCGCAGATGCGGCAACGCCGGCCATCTCGATCGCCTCGGGGGTGGCCGTCACGCGATGTCCCCGGGTTTGCGGTAGAGCTCGCGCTTGGAGATGTACTGCACGACGCCGTCGGGCATCAGGTACCACAGCGGCCGCGACTCTTGCGCACGGCGGCGACAGTCGGTGGACGAAATGGCCAGGGCCGGGATCTCGACCAACGTCAGCGCGTCGTCGGGTAGGCCGTCGAGGACATCGCTGAGATGGTCGCGGCCCAGTTCGTAGCCGGGCCGGCTGACCCCGACAAACCGCGCCATCGCGAACATTTGGTCCAAGTCCTGCCACGACAGGATCGAGGCCAACGCATCGGCGCCGGTGATGAAGTACAGATCGGAGTCGGGGTTGAGGTCGTGCAAGTCCCGCAGCGTGTCCTTGGTGTAGGTGAGTCCGCCGCGGTCGATGTCGACCCGGCTGACCGAAAACCGTGGGTTAGCGGCGGTGGCGATGACCGTCATCAGGTAGCGGTCTTCACCGGCGCTGACCTGGCGACCTTTGAGCCAGGGCTGACCGGTGGGCACAAAGACCACTTCGTCGAGATCGAACAGGTCAGCGACTTCGCTGGCCGCGACCAGGTGGCCGTTGTGGATGGGGTCGAACGTCCCACCCATCACTCCCAGCCGCCTCTTTCGCATGGTTTGCCAGCTTACTGGAGCGGTAGTCAGGCGCGAGCGTGCGCATTTGTACGCGACACGCTGGCAAATTGCGTACAACCACGCACGTTCGCGGGCAAACGGCGGGCGTCAGACGGGCAGCAGCTGGTCGATCACCGCTGCCAGCTGCTTGGCATTGCGGCATTCGTGCATGGTGATCACTTCCTGGTAGCGCACCACTGCCGAATCACCGCTGTTCCAAAGATGCTTGGGCTCGGGATTGAGCCAGTGCGCGTGCCGGCTGGCGTTCACCATGTGCGCCAGGACCTTGGCGGCCGGGTCGCGATAGTTGGTGCGGCCGTCGCCGAGCACCAGCAGCGAGCTGCGCGGCGAGAGCACGTTGTGGAACTGCTCGGTGAACGTAATGAACGCATTGCCGTAGTCGGAATGCCCGTCGCGGGTGTAGACACCCGCTTCGCGGGTGATCCGCTGGATTGCGACAGCCAGGTCGGCATCTGGTCCGAACAGATGGGTCACCTCGTCGGCAGTGTCGATGAAGGCAAACACCCGGACGCGGGAGAACTGTTGGCGCAGCGCGTGCACCAGCAACAGGGTGAAGTGGCTGAAACCGGCGACCGACCCGGAGACGTCGCACAACACCACCAGTTCCGGACGCGCCGGTCGGGGCTTGCGCAGCACCAAGTCGATCGGAACACCACCGGTGGACATCGATTTGCGCAATGTCTTGCGCAAGTCGATCGACCCGGCACGGGCACGCCGCCGACGGGCGGCCAGCCGGGTGGCCAGCGTGCGAGCCAACGGCTGCACCACCCGGCGCATCGAGCGCAGCTGCTCGCCAGAAGCCCGCAGGAATTCGACGTTCTCGGCCAACTGCGGGATTCCGTACATCTGGACGTGGTCGCGGCCGAGCTGCTCGGCGGTGCGCCGCTTGGTCTCGGCGTCGACCATCTTCCTCAGCTGCGTGATCCGCTGGGCGGCAAGCGCTTTGGCGATCTGCTCTTGAGTCGGCGTGGGTTCGTCACCGTAGGGGGCGAGCAGACCGGCCAGCAGCTTGCCTTCCAGCTCGTCCAGCGCCATCGCCTTGAGCGCCTGATACGACGAGTACGACGGGCCGCGGCTGGAGTTGTATTTGCCGTAGGCGTCGACGATTTGGGCAATCATCGCCACCAAGCGCTCGTCCATGTCGGCGAGGTCGGCGTTGGCAGTGAGTAGATCCAGCAGCATCTGGCGCATCGCCTCGACGTCGTCGGGCGGTAGCTGCATTTCGGGATCGGCCTGCGCCTCTTCGGTCACCGCGGCTCGCGCACCGAGTGCGGCGGGCCACCACAGGTCGAACATCGCGTCGTAGGTCTCCCGATGCTCGGGCCTGCGCAACACCGCACACGCAAGGCCCTCACGAAGCACCTCGCGGTCGGAAAGACCCAGGACGGCCATCACTTTACCGGCGTCCACGGTCTCCGAAGGACCAACCGAAATCCCTTGCCCGCGAAGCGCTTCGACAAAGCCGACTAAGTGGCCCGGCAGCCCATTCGGGGCCAGTGGAAGGCTGGGACGAACACGGCGGGCGGCCATCGTGCGTCTAATTCAGCCGAAGTTCGCCGGTGGCGCGCTGCTGATCGGATTGATGTTTGAGCACCACGCCCAACGTGGCGGCGATAGTCGCGTCGTCGATGGTGTCCATGCCAAGTGCGAGCACGGTGCGCCCCCAGTCGATGGTTTCTGCCACCGAGGGCAGCTTCTTGAGCTGCATTCCGCGTAGCACTCCGATGATTCGCACCAACTCGTCGGCGATGTGTCCGGGCAGCTCCGGCACGCGGGACAGCAGGATACGACGTTCCAGCTCCGGGCTGGGAAAGTCGATGTGCAAAAACAGGCAACGTCGTTTGAGTGCCTCGGACAGCTCACGGGTGGCGTTGGAAGTCAGCACCACGAACGGCGCGCGCTCGGCGGTGATGGTGCCAAGTTCGGGGACTGTCACCGCGAAATCGGAGAGCACTTCGAGGAGTAGTCCCTCGATTTCGATGTCGGCCTTGTCGGTCTCGTCCACCAGCAGCACGGTGGGCTCGGTGCGCCGGATCGCGGTCAGCAGCGGCCGGGACAGCAGGAACTCCTCGCTGAACACGTCCATCTTGGTCTG
>DAIODV010000444.1:0-2881 GCA_036746615.1 Mycobacterium sp. | reverse complement strand
TGCATGACAGAAACGGTACCCTGCGATACTCCTGATTCATGATCCGATGGCGCAACGGCCGGGCGGCGGCGACATTGCTTGGCATCGCAGCGGTGTCGGCAGCTTGCACGACTTCGGTGACAGGACAGCCGGTCGCGGCAGGCGGCCACTTACCGCAGCCGTCTGGTTCGTCGACAAAGCCCGCCCGCCCGCACGTTTCGGCGCGAGATCTGTTGCTGCGCGAGGGTGAGCAGACGCCGTTCGGCCCGGCGGCACCGGGCGAAGTCGGTGACACGTTTTTCACCAGTGTGCAACCGCCGGAATGTACGGCCGCGTTGTTGTTCAAGGACTCTCCGCTGCGGCCTCTCGGATCATCCGATCATGCGGAGTCGGCTTACCAAACAAGTCGCACGCAGATCTACGCCGAATCGGCCGATGTGTACAGCACGGACCTGAACTCTCACGACGTGGTGTGGAATGGCTTTGGCGCAGTTAGCAAATGCACCGCCGAGGCGACTGGTATCGCGCCCGCGGGCCAAGCGCCGCCCATGCGACTCCGCGAGTTCTCGGTACCGGCGGACGGCGTGCTGGCCTGGGTCATGGCCGGTGACGGGGAGACATGCGCCTACGGGCTTGTCGTTATTCCGGACGCGGCTGTGGTGATGGTGGCATGCGACACCGAAGGCAAAGTCAACATGATGGAATGGGCGCCGAAGCGCCGCGAGCAGATCATGTCCCGCTCGGCCTGACATCGGCATGATCGGGCATCCTTAACGCCATGAACGTCGATGCCCTGTTGCAGTCGATCCCTCCACTCACGGTCTACGTGGTGGTCGGCCTGGTGGTCGGCATCGAGAGCCTGGGCATCCCACTGCCCGGTGAGATCGTTCTCGTCAGCGCCGCGCTGTTGTCGTCGCGACATGAGCTGGCGGTCAACCCTGTCGGCGTGGGTATCGCCGCGGTCCTCGGAGCGGTGCTCGGCGACTCGACCGGGTATGCCATCGGCCGCCGACTGGGCATGCCACTGTTCGACCGCTTGGGGCGGCGCTTCCCGAACCACTTCGGTCCCGGCCATGTGATGTTTGCCGAGCGGCTGTTTGACCGCTGGGGTGCACGCGCGGTGTTCTTAGGCCGGTTCATTGCGTTGCTGCGAATATTCGCCGGACCGCTCGCCGGGGCGCTGAAGATGCGCTACGCAAGGTTTTTGGTCGCCAACGTTTCGGGCGCGATCTGCTGGGCAGGCGGCACCACCGCTTTGGTCTACTACGCGGGCGTGGCCGCCGAACGATGGCTGACCCGCTTTTCCTGGATTGCGTTGGTTGTCGCTGTTGTGTGTGGGGTGATTGCCGCCGTCGTGCTGCGCGAGCGAGTCTCGCGCGCGATCGCCGAACTCGGGGCCGAGCACCCTAGCGAATCCAGCCACCCGAGCGGGTGAATATCGTCGTTATTTCGACGGCTTGACGGCGCTGCGAGGCGCGCGTCTGGGCGTTATTCCCCCGCTTTTCGATACCCGTCAAAACCGCCGGCGGAAAATCGACTCACTTGCGTATTTACCGCTTTGCCATACCTGCGGCCCGGGTGTTGTCAGGTCGTCGCGAACGCACCGAACCAGCGAACTGAAGCATCCTGATGCAGAAGGCTTTTCGTGATGACAGCGCGCGCCGCTTCGACCGGCTTCGAGCCGTGCCGCTGGCGAACCTGAAAGTTCGCTGAGCAACCCCGCCGGCGAGCGTGGTCTGAAGGGGCCTCACCGTATTCTTAGGCACCGTTCGGTGGACAAACCGTTGGCCGTTCTGTTATAAATTTGAAATCTGCTAATCGACGTCGGTCTTCAGCATTGCAGGGCGGGCATCCATATCGCGACGCCACAGCGTCCGCCGATTAGGAGGACCACATGGGCACGTTTGCCATCGCGGAACCATCCTTTAATCACCTCATGCTGAGCAGCCGTCTGATCTCCGAGCTGGCACAGGCCAGCAGCACGCTCCGGATGACTACCGAGCGCATCGGCCAGGCAGTGATCGTCAGTGCCGGGGGCGAACTCGACGCCTCCAACGAAGGCACCTGGCGCCGCCTCCTCGGCGAGGCAGCCGCCGCAGCAGGCCCACCGGGCCCGCTGGTGGTGGACACCAGCGGCCTGGACTTCATGGGCTGCTGCGCCTATGCCGCGCTTGCCGAGGAAGCCGAGCACTGCCGTCAGCGCGGCGTCCAGCTGCGACTCGTGAGCAATCAGCCGGTTGTCTGCCGGATGGTCGCCGCGTGCGGCCTCGGCGAACTGCTGCCGGTCGATGAGAGCGTCGACGCTGCGCTGTCGGTGTTCGACGACGCCGACTGGTAAGTCGGCTATCGCGCTTAGATACGTTGGGCCAGAACCGTTTTCCCGGGCCCGGCCAGTTGATTGAGCGCGTCGGGCCGTCCGGCCATGGCCAACAGGAGAGCTTTTCCCGGACCGGCCACCTCGAGTCCGTCGCCGAAGGCCCAGTCCACGTCGGTAGCGATCAGCCGCGCGCCACGGGCTTTTCGTGCGCCGCGTATCGCGGGTGAGCGCAGCGCGAGGTCGAGCGCCCGCTGCAAACGCTGCGGCGGGATGACCCGCTCCATACCGAGGGGCCGCCGGATGTCTTGCTGGTGGATCATGCCGTCCACCAACGCTGCCAGCCGGAAGCGGACGGCAGCCCGCGCGGCGGGATGCAACTTCGCATGAGCTCTCTGAGCTGTCGCGGTGAGCGTTTGGCGTACTCGGCAACACCGATCGCGTTCACGTGCGGCGGCCGGCAAGGGTGACGAATGCGGCCAGCGTGCCTGCCCAGCCCGAGGGATCGTCGAAAATCGCGCGCATCTGGTCGGCGTTGTCGCCGTAGCGCTGCAGGTTGCGATGCCGCAGATCCAGTCGGGAACGGTC
>DAIODV010000443.1:0-2910 GCA_036746615.1 Mycobacterium sp. | reverse complement strand
GCACCCCGTCGGCGCGCACTACAACCCCGTGACCCGGCGCGCCGAGTTGAAAAGCATCACCGCGTTACTCACCAATAACACTGCACTGGCCGCGTTTTCACACACCGTGCTCGGTGCCTTACTGACGGCCGCAACATTCGTGGCCGCCGTCAGCGCGTGGTGGCTGGTGCGCTCGAATTCGGACACCGGCGCCATGTTTCGTCCGGCTGCCGTCCTGGGCTGCTGGGTTGTGCTACTCGCCACCATCGGACTGTTCTTCACCGGCGACCGCCAGGGCAAGCTGATGTTCGTTCAGCAACCGATGAAAATGGCTTCGGCGGAATCGTTGTGCAGCACCCAAACCGACCCGAACTTCTCCATCCTGACCGTCGGCACACACAACAACTGCGACAGCGTCACCCGTGTGATCGAGGTGCCTTACGTACTGCCGTTCCTGGCCGAAGGACGATTCGACGGCGTGACATTGCAGGGTGTGCGCGATATGCAGCGGGATTACGAACTTCGATTCGGCGGAGGCGACTACCGGCCCAACCTGTTCGTCACGTACTGGTCATTCCGCGCGATGATCGGTTTCCTGGCCGTCCCGGTGTTATTCGCGCTGGCGACGTTGTGGTTCACCCGCGGTGGCCGCGCGCCCAATCAACGGTGGTTCCGTTGGCTGGCGCTGCTGACCATTCCAACGCCCTTCCTGGCCAACATATCTGGGTGGGTGTTCACCGAGATGGGGCGCCAACCGTGGATCGTCGTGCCGAACCCGACCGGCGACCAGCATGTCCGTTTCACTGTTCACGAGGCGGTCTCCCACAATCCGCCCGGTATGGTCGTCACCTCGCTGGTGACCTTCACCCTCGTATACGCGGTGCTCGCTGTCGTCTGGTTCTACTTGCTCAAGCGCTACGTCGTCGAAGGGCCGCGCGAACACGACGCGGAACCGGCACCACCTCGAGAGCCGAGCGACGACGACGCGGCGCCGCTTTCGTTCGCGTACTAGAGCAAGGAAAGGAGCCGACCGATGGGGCTGCAGGAGTTGTGGTTCGGCATCATCGGGGTGCTGTTCCTCGCCTTCTTCATCCTGGAGGGCTTCGACTTCGGCGTCGGCATGTTGATGGAGCCGCTGGCTCGCACCGGCGTTGGTGAACCAGAACTACAGCGCCGCACCGTGCTCAACACCATCGGCCCGGTGTGGGACGGCAACGAAGTCTGGTTGATCACCGGCGGCGCGGCGATGTTCGCGGCGTTTCCCGGCTGGTATGCCACCGTATTCTCCACGCTGTATCTTCCGCTGCTAGCGATCCTGTTCGGCATGATCCTGCGTGCCGTCGCGATCGAATGGCGTGGCAAGGTCGACGACACGAAATGGCGCGGCTGGGCCGATTTCGGCATTGCTGCCGGATCGTGGCTGCCCGCGCTGTTGTGGGGTGTGGCGTTCGCCATCCTGGTTCGCGGCCTTCCGGTGGACGCGACGGGCCGGATCCACTTGTCGATCACAGACGTGCTCAACGCCTACACCGTGCTGGGCGGTCTGGCCACCGCCGGATTGTTCTTGCTCTACGGGGCAGTATTCATCAGCTTGAAGACCTCGGGCACGATCCGCGATGACGCACACCGATTCGCGGTGCGCCTGTCGCTTCCGGTAACCGGACTGGTTGCGGCATTTGGGCTTTGGACTCAGTTGGCGCACGGCAAGGGCTGGACCTGGGCGGTGCTCGGGGCTGCGGTGGTCGCGCAGCTGGCAGCGGTGCTGTTGGTGTGGCGGCATACATCCGACGGGTGGGCGTTTGCCTGCACTGCCGTGGTGGTCGCGGCCGTGGTCGTGCTTCTGTTCGGGGCGCTGTATCCGAACCTGGTGCCCTCGACGCTGAACAGCCAATGGAACGTGACGATCTACAACACCTCGTCGACGCCGTACACCCTCAAGATCATGACGTGGGTCACGGCGGTCATGGCCCCGTTGACAGTCGTGTACCAAGCATGGACGTATTGGGTATTCCGGCAACGGATCTCGGCTGAGCGGATACCGCCGTCCATCGGGCTGGCGAGGCGTCCGTCCTGAGCGTGAGCAGCCGCGGACCGCTGGATCCGCGACTATGGCGAGCGTCGTCGGCGCTGCGCCATTTCCTAGCCGCGACCGTGGTTTGCGGTGTGGTGATTTCAGGTTGCGCGATCGGATCGGCGATCCTGGTGGCTCACATCGCGTCCCAGGTCATCACCGATCCGGCGACGCGCACCCTGAGCCAATGGGCGCCAATGTTATCGATACTGCTGACGGTATGGGTAGTGCGCGCGGTGGTGCACTGGCTGCAGGCCCGGTTGGGTCAACACGGTGCCAGCGCGACCATCGCCGATCTCGGCGCCCAGGTGCTCGCAGCAGTGACTGCCCGCCAACCCCGGCAACTGGCAGCCCAGCGCGACGAGGCGGCGGCGGTGGTGACTCGCGGGCTTGACGCGTTGCGTCCCTATTTCACCGCTTACCTGCCGGCGTTGCTGCTGGCGGCGATCCTGACCCCGATGAGCGCGGGCGTCCTCGCGCTCTACGACCTGAAATCGGCTGTGATCGTAGTGATCACGCTGCCGTTGATTCCGATCTTCATGATTTTGATCGGTCTGGCGACCGCGGACCGGTCCGCGGCAGCGCTGTCCGCCATGACCACCCTGCAGGCTCGGCTGTTGGACCTGATCGCCGGAATTCCGACGCTGCGTGCCCTCGGCCGCGCCACCGGGCCGGAGCGCCGCATCGCAGAGCTCGCCGACGCCCATCGACGCTCTGCGATGGCGACCCTGCGGATCGCGTTTCTCTCGGCGTTGGTGCTGGAACTGCTCGCCACCCTCGGTGTCGCCATGATCGCCGTCGGCATCGGCTTGCGGCTGGTATTCGGCGAGATCAGCCTGACCGCCGGACTGACCGTGCTG
>DAIODV010000442.1:0-2912 GCA_036746615.1 Mycobacterium sp. | reverse complement strand
TTTGCTCGGCACCGTCATCCCGATGCTTGAAGTGGCGCTGGACGGCGCCCTGCTGAAGTTCCTGCTCGACGAGGTCCATGACCCTGTTTGTCACCAGGCGTTCGAGAAGATCAACAACGACGAATCACGCCATCTTGTCGTCGATTTCGAAGTCCTCGACATGATCGGGCACGCGAAGGTCCGACGGTTGCTGATCGACTTCGTCGGTCACCACGCCACTCCGGGTCTGATCCTCGGCGCGATCACGGGTGCGCCGCTGATCAACAGGATCCGCAGCGAAAACACCAGGCGGGTACCGACGTATCGGTTCCTGCGGCGCTACGCCGGAGTAGTCACAAATCCGCGCCACCCTTACCACCTGCTGGCCAACTCGATGGTGTGGCTTTCCGATCGGTACCCACGGCCCCTGTTGCCGTCGGTGCCTACCTGGGTGAGAGAAGTCACCCATGAGCCGGCGGCGTGATCATGGCGAACACACATACCCATGCGACGCTGATCGTCGGGGCCGGATTCAGCGGGCTTGGCGCTGCAATCAGGCTGACGCAAGCCAACATCGACGACATCGTCATCTTGGAGCGCAGCCACCAGGTCGGCGGGACCTGGCGCGACACCAGCTATCCGGGTGCCAGCTGTGACATCCCTTCCCTGCTGTACTCGTTTTCGTTCGTCAAAAACCCCAGCTGGTCACGGACCTACTCACCCGCCGGCGAAATCCGTGACCACCTCGAAGACATGGCCACCCGGTTCGACATCCGCCGCCGCATTCGGTTCGGCCAGGAGGTCACCGGGCTGTCGTTCGACGACGGCGCCGGTGTGTGGACCGCAACCACGGCTGCCGGCAGGCGTTTTCGGGCCCGCACGGTGGTACTGGCATCTGGGCCGCTGCCCGACTCCAGCTTGCCCGACATCCGAGGCATCGATAGCTACCGCGGGCACAAAATCCACAGCGCCCGCTGGGACCACGACTACGACTTCACCGGCAAGCGGGTCGCGGTCATCGGCACGGGCGCTAGCGCCATCCAGATCATCCCCGAGCTAGTCAAGCAAGCCGAGTTCGTCAAGGTATTTCAGCGCACACCTGGTTGGGTGCTGCCGCGGTGGGACATCGCCACTCCGCCTGCTGTGCAAACGGTGTTCACCAAAGCCCCTGCGGTGCAACAGCTTGCGCGTCAAGCATTGTTTTGGGGGCATGAGGCCAGCGCCACCGCTCTGGTGTGGAACACTCCGCTGACATCACTCGTGGCCCGGCTGGGCCGCATGCATCTGCGCCGCCAGGTCAAAGATCCGTGGCTGCGACGCCAGCTGACTCCTGACTTCACTCCGGGCTGCAAACGCATGCTGGTCTCCAGCGACTACTACCCCGCCCTGCAGCGCGAGAATTGCAAGCTCATCGACTGGCCGATAGCGACATTGAGCCCGGTCGGCATCCGCACCAGTGACGGCATCGAGCACCATCTGGACTGCATCGTCTTCGCCACCGGCTACGACGTGCATCTGACCGGTCCGCCGTTCCCGGTCACCGGGATCGGCGGCCGCTTGCTGAGCGATGAATGGGCAGGCGGTGCACAGGCTTACAAGAGCGCGAGTGCCCACGGATATCCCAACCTGTTCTTCATGACCGGTCCCAACTCCGGGCCAGGCCATAACTCGTTGCTGGTTTACATCGAGGGCCAGCTCGACTACGTCGTGCGAGGGGTCACCACCATCCTCGACAACAACTTGCGTTACCTCGACGTTCGTCAAGACGTTCAGCGCCGCTACAACAAGCGCATCCAGCAGCGGCTCACGCAGACGACGTGGATGTCCGGTTGTAGCAGTTGGTATCTGACCAAGGACGGGTTCAACGCGTCGATGTACCCCGGCTTCGCCACCCAGTATCTTCGACAGATGCGGGACTTCCGGTTCGCCGACTACGACTCGGTCGCCTGACCGATGGCACCCGACCGACCACCGCGAGCCGAGACCGGCACCATCGCCGCTGTCTTGGCCAACCTGCGTCGGGTACCCAAACGTGTTCGGCGGCAGTCGCGAGAGGTAGTCGAGAACGCGGTGTCGCAGCTTTTTGATGCGGCGGTTCGCCATCCGCACGGTGCGCCGGCGTCCGGCGAGTACCGCATCGACGACCTGGCCCGGCTGGCCGGCACGACGACCCGCAACGTTCGTGTTTACCGCGACCGCAGACTGCTGCCGCCACCGTTGCGGGTCGGCCGCATTGCGCTATTCAACGACACACATCTGACCCGGCTGCGGCTGATCACCTCGATGCTCGACCGCGGCTATAACATCGCGCACGTCCGGGAGATGCTCAGCGCTTGGGAAGAGGGGAAAAATCTCGGCGACGTGCTCGGCCTGGAATCCGCAATCGTCGGCACCTGGACCACCGAGAAGTCACAGTCCATGCCACTGGCCGAGGCGCAGCGACTCATCAACGACGCCAAGGCATTCGATCGACTGGTGGATCTGCAGGTCATCCGCATCGACGGCGCCGAGGCCACCATCACACGTCCCAAATTGATCGACGCGTTCAACGAGATGCGCGGCTATGGCGTGAGCCTGGACAAACTCATCGACCTACACGAGCGCATCGTCCCGCTGGTCGATCAGATCAGCGAGATGCTGGTTCGCGCCGGAGCCGAACATGTCGCCGACCGCATCAAACCGCGGGAAGCGTTACCCGCCGATACCGAAATCGCTGAGCTCATCACGATGTTGGTCCGGTTCCGAACCCAGGCCGTCGCATCGGTGACCGCCACTCTCGCGTCGTCGATCGAATCGACGATCGAGTCATTGGTGAGCCGAATTCTGGCCGACTACCTCGAGCAGTCACCCGACGCCGAAGTGGGCTAAGTGAACCGCGAGCAGACGCAGAATCGCACGTTCGGGCACCGAATCGTGCGATTCTGCGTCTGCTC
>DAIODV010000441.1:0-2951 GCA_036746615.1 Mycobacterium sp. | reverse complement strand
GGACGACGACCCTGCGGGCACGGTCGGTAAATCGTTCAAACATCGGGTTACCTGCTCTCCCTCACCATCGGTACTGAAGCGATTGTCGGCACAGGCGCCGACACTTGCGTACCTGCCATCCACTGTAATGGGCGGCTTGCCAGGCTTCCTACCTTGCGGTCGTTAATGCCATCCGCATGTGCCCGGCTACATCACAGCCGTAATGAAAGCAACGCAGTTAAACGGCAAATCGGTTCCCCGCCGGATGCGCGATCGGGTTCGCCACCAGCGAAAGCCGGACCAGCCCGCGTACGGTGCTGGTCCGGCTTTCGAGAGGTGTGGTGAAGGTCAGGTTGCAGCGTGGAATGCGTCGATCACATCTGCCGGGATGCGGCCCCGCGTCGACACGTTGTGTCCGTTGCGACGGGCCCATTCCCGGATCGCGGCGCTCTGCTCGCGGTCGATTGCCCCACGGCCGCGGCCGGAGGCCGAACGCCCGCGCCGGCGACCGCCGACGCGACGGCCGGCTTCGACCCACTGCTTCAGGTCATTGCGCAGTTTCGTGGCATTTTTGGTCGAAAGGTCGATCTCATACGTCACCCCGTCGAGGCCGAATTCGACAGTTTCATCGGCCGCCCCCTCGCCGTCGAAATCATCGACCAGGGTGACGGTCACTTTCTTAGCCATTGGCTGAGCCTCACGCTTTCTTCCCTAAGCACCTGCTGTGCGAGTTGTTTGGACCGCCCCCGTGAACATCAATCTGCCATAGTAAGGCGCGGTATTCAATATGCCACCATAGATGAAGTCAGTTGCTATGCGGACGAACAATCGGAAACAATACTGTCTCTCTAATTGACAGACCAGTCAAAGCCATCAACAACCGATCGATACCCATTCCCGTTCCGGTGCACGGCGGCATAGCGTACTCCAGTGCGGCCAGAAAATCCTCGTCGAGCAACATCGCCTCGTCATCGCCGGCCGCGGCCGCTCTCGCCTGCTCAGCGAACCTCTCCCGCTGCACCACCGGGTCGATCAATTCTGAATATCCCGTGGCCAGTTCAACCCCGCGTATATAAAGATCCCACTTCTCGGTGACACCCGGGATACTGCGGTGTTGACGCGTCAAAGGCGTTGTCTCCACAGGAAAGTCCCGAACAAAGGTGGGCGCGGTCAAGCTCGCACCGACGGTGCGTTCCCATAATTCTTCGACGAGCTTGCCGTGCCCATAGCCGCGGTCGGTCGGCACCTCAACATCGAGCGACTCGGCCATCGCGCGTAAGCGCTCAACGGTGGTGTCCGGTGTGATCTCTTCGTCCAGCGCATCGGAAAGCGACGGATACATTTGTATGGACGCCCATTCTCCATCGATGTCATAGACACCGCCGTCGGGCAGCGAAAGTTGTCTTGTACCGATCGCCTCGTCAGCCACCTGTTGAATAAGCTCACGTGTCACGACCGCCGAATCGTCATACGTTCCATACGCCTGATAGGTCTCCAGCATGGAAAATTCGGGAGAATGTGTGGAATCAGCTCCTTCGTTTCGGAACACCCGATTTAGTTCGAAGACCTTGTCGAACCCACCTACGACGCATCGCTTGAGGAACAGTTCCGGTGCGATCCGAAGGAACAGATCGATGTCGAGAGCATTGGAGTGCGTAACGAACGGGCGCGCTGCCGCTCCGCCTGCCAGAGTTTGCAACATCGGGGTTTCGACTTCCAGAAACCCGCGCTGCTCTAGCGCAGAACGGATCGCGCGAATGACGGCGATCCGCAGCCGGGCACCCGTGCGTGCCTGGGGACGGACGATCAAGTCGACGTAGCGCCGTCGGACCCGTGACTCTTCGGTCATTTCTTTATGCGCGACCGGCAGCGGCCGGAGCGCTTTAGACGCCATCTGCCAGCTATCGCCGAGGACCGACAGCTCACCGCGCTTTGACGTGATCACCTCGCCGTGGATGCAAACGATGTCGCCGATATCCACGTCGGCTTTCCACGCATCAAGCGCGTCCTGACCGACGCTGGCGAGGCTCAGCATCACTTGCAGCTGGGTGCCATCGCCTTCTTGGAGTGTCGCAAAACACAATTTCCCCGAATTGCGGGCGAACACCACGCGACCGGCTACTCCGACGATCTCACCGGTGGTCGAATCGGCAGCCAAGTCCGGGTAAGCGGCACGGATCTGCGCAAGCGTGTGGGTGCGGCCGACTTCGACCGGGTATGGGTCGCGGCCCTGCTCCGACAACCGAGCACGCTTATCCCGGCGGATCCGGAATTGCTCGGGGATGTCCTCGGGAAAGTCCTCGTCGGCGGCGTTCACGACCTGCCAGCTTAGGTCATCGGCTTGACCGCGCTATTGGCCGTCAGCGCGCCGTCTTGAGCCGTCCGCGTTGGGCGTCCCGGTTGCGTTCGAACACGAGCCGCAGCCCGTGCAGGGTCAAGTGCTGGTCGTAATGGTCGACGGAATTCAGTTCCGCCAGCAGCAGCGGCGCGGTGTGCCCGGTCGCCACCACGGTGACGTTGTCGCCTGCGAAACCGTCGATGTCGTCGCGGATGCGACCGACCAGGCCGTCCACCAGCCCGGCGAAACCGAACACCGCACCCGCCTGCATGCATTCGACGGTGTTCTTCCCGACCACCGAACGCGGCCGGGCCAGCTCCACCCGCCGCAATGCGGCCGAGCGCGCTGCAGCTGCATCGGAGGAGACCTGTATCCCCGGTGCGATAGCGCCGCCCAGAAATTCACCTTTGGCGGAGACGACGTCCACACAGATCGAGGAGCCGAAGTCGATCACGATCGCCGCGGTCCCGTACTTCTGGAAAGCCGCGAGACAGTTGACAATTCGGTCGGCACCGACTTCTTTCGGATTGTCCACCAACAGCGGAATGCCGGTCCGGACCCCGGGTTCGATCAGAACGTGCGGCACCGACGGCCAGTACTGCTCCAACATCACCCGCACTTCGTGCAGCACCGA
>DAIODV010000440.1:0-2956 GCA_036746615.1 Mycobacterium sp. | reverse complement strand
GGTCAAGTCGGTGGCCACCAAGACCAACGACGTCGCCGGCGACGGCACCACCACCGCCACCGTGCTGGCGCAGGCGATCATCAGGGGCGGCCTGCGTCTGGTCGCGGCAGGCGCGAACCCGATCGCGCTGGGCTTGGGTATCGGCAAGGCGGCCGACACGGTGTCCGAGGCGCTGCTGGCATCGGCGACTCCGGTGTCCGGCAAGACCGGTATCGCGCAGGTGGCCACCGTCTCTTCGCGCGACGAGCAGATCGGCGAGCTGGTCGGTGAGGCGATGACCAAAGTTGGCCATGACGGTGTGGTCAGCGTCGAGGAATCCTCCACGCTGAACACCGAGCTGGAGTTCACCGAGGGCGTCGGCTTCGACAAGGGATTCCTGTCCGCGTACTTCGTCACCGACTTCGACGCGCAGCAGGCCGTGCTCGAAGAGCCGCTGATCCTGTTGCACCGCGACAAGATCAGCTCGCTGCCCGACTTCTTGCCATTGCTCGAGAAGGTGGCCGAGTCGGGTAAGCCACTGCTGGTGATTGCCGAAGACGTTGAAGGCGAGCCTCTTTCGACGCTGGTGGTCAACGCGATCCGCAAGACGCTAAAAGCTGTCGCGGTCAAGGCGCCGTTCTTCGGTGACCGCCGCAAGGCGTTCCTGGAGGACTTGGCCATCGTGACTGGCGCGCAGGTGGTCAACCCTGACGTCGGCCTGACGCTGCGTGAGGTCGGGCTCGAGGTGCTCGGTTCGGCCCGCCGTGTGGTCGTGAGCAAGGACGACACCGTGATCGTCGAGGGCGGTGGCACCGCTGAGGCGATCGACAACCGCGCCAAGCAACTGCGTTCCGAGATCGAGAGCACCGACTCCGACTGGGACCGCGAAAAGCTGGAGGAGCGGCTGGCCAAGCTGGCCGGCGGCGTGGCCGTCCTCAAGGTCGGCGCGGCTACCGAGACCGCGCTCAAGGAGCGCAAGGAAAGCGTCGAGGATGCAGTCGCCGCGGCGAAGGCCGCTGTGGAGGAAGGCATCGTCCCCGGTGGCGGATCTGCGTTACTGCAGGCCCGCAAGGCGCTCGCCGACCTGCGTGCGTCGCTGTCCGGTGACGAGGTCCGCGGCGTCGAGGTGTTCTCCGACGCGCTGAGCGCGCCGCTGTACTGGATTGCGGCCAACGCCGGACTGGACGGCTCGGTGGTCGTCAACAAGGTCGCTGAGCTGCCCGTCGGGCATGGGCTGAATGCGGCAACGTTGAACTACGGCGACTTGGCCGCCGACGGGGTTATCGACCCGGTCAAGGTCACCAGGTCGGCGGTGCTCAACGCGGCATCGGTGGCACGGATGGTGCTGACCACCGAAACGGCTGTGGTCGACAAGCCGGCGGACGAAGACGAGCACGCCGGCCACCATCACGGCCACGCTCACTAGCGGAAGTGCAAAACACCCCCGGTCACTACGCCGGGGGTGTTTTGTTTCGGCATGGATCGCATTTGGCAGTGGGCATGGGATCGGTATCGGACGAAGTATTTGTGGGCAATGTGCGCGATCACGTTTCCCGTGGTGCTGCCGATCTACCTGCTTGCGTCGTTTCTCGTTGTCGCTTTTGAGAAGTCTGGTCACTACGTTGAGGCGGGCGTCGCTACCGTTGCCGCCGTGCTGGTGATGTGCTACGCGTTCTTTCCGGCAGGCCGCCGAGCATTCCGCCTTGTGGAGCAATGGGCAGCCGGCCACGAGGTCGATCGGACGAAAGCCCTGGAGTCCACCTACACCTACGCTCGAGCTGCGGTTGCCCGTTGCGTGGCCGTACACACTGTAGGTGGCGCCGCGCTGTCCGTGGTTGTGGGTGCGATCGCTGGGGCTACAGGCTCACGGCTGGCCCAGTGGGCGATTATCGGAGCCTCCGTAGGGGGGATTTGCCAGGGGCTGACCGGTGTCCGCAGCTTTGTAGAGGGAGCACTGCGACCGGCCAGGGTCGCCCTGGCCGGTGACACCGCGATCGGCGACTCGCTGCCCCGCTCACGGCCGACGTTCGCGGCTTGGTCGAGCCTGACCATGGTCGCGGCCGCGTTCGCCTTCGCCGTTGGGGGCGCGATGCTGGCGGCCGTGTTCGATCTAGACCGTGAGGTACCGGTGCTCGCCGTCGTGATCGGGTGCGCGATGGCGGTTGGCCTCGGAGTGCCGATCACCGTCGGCGCCGGGTTCTCGCTGTCCTTGCGTCCCATTCGCGATCTCGCCGAAGGAACTGACCGTGTTGCGGCCGGTGATTACAGCCAACGGCTGCCGGTGGTACAAGACGACGACCTCGGCGCGCTGGCGGCGTCGTTCAACCGTATGCAGGCGGGATTGGCTGAGCGGCAACGACTTCAGGCCGCATTCGGCACCTACGTCGACCCGGCCCTCGCGGCGCGGCTACTCGAACAAGGTGACGACGTTTTTACCGGTGAGCGCCGCGAAGTGAGCGTCATGTTCGTCGACATCCGTGACTTCACTCCGTTCGCGGAGGCCAACACCGCCGAAGACACCGTCGCGCGGCTCAATGCCCTCTTCGAGATTGTGGTGCCGGCCGTTGTCGATGCCGGTGGGCATGTCAACAAGTTCCTTGGCGATGGCGCGCTTGCTGTGTTCGGCGCTCCGAACGATCTTGCCGATCATGCCGACGCCGCGGTGAAGGCGGCAGTGCTCATTCAGCGCCTTGTCGCGGAGCGGTTCGGCGGGGAACTTCGGGTCGGTATCGGGATCAACACGGGCAAGGTGATTGCGGGCACCATCGGCGGCGGAAGCAAGCTCGAGTTCACGCTGATCGGCGACACCGTCAACGTCGCTGCCCGCGTCGAGCAGCTCACCAAGACCACCGGTGACGCGATCCTGTTGACCGACCAGACTGTCGACGCTCTGTCCGCTCGACCGCTCGGACTCGCCGCCCGGGGATCGCATGCGCTGAAAGGGAAGTCAGCCCCGGTAGAGCTCTTCGGCCTTCAC